>CAZEBI010000009.1:0-31077 GCA_964510355.1 uncultured Nitrospina sp.
ATACCGGCGATGCGGTACAGGCGATTGAAGAAATCAGTAATATCATCAATAAGATTAATGATATTTCCAGTACCATCGCCAGTGCGGTTGAAGAGCAAAGTGCGACCACCAATGAGATGACACGCAATGTTGCCGAAGCCGCAAAAGGAGTGGGTGAAATAGCCGAAAACATCTCCGGTGTCTCAAAGGCGGCGGAAGAGACAACACAAGGCTCCAGTCAGACCAAAGACGCGGCGGGCGAACTTTCAAAGCTCGCAGTCGACCTGCAGGGCCTTGTCAGTAAATTTAAAATCTAGAGTTTTGTGCAGAATGGAACCCTCTCGCCTTCCCGGGCGAGAGGGTTTTGTTTTATCTGGCAAGGCCGATTTATAGAAGTTTTAATGCCTTCACAATTCTCCCGGTGATTCCTCTACCCCTGGCCTTCGTATTTCAGGCGTAGCGATGGAGATACAATCCATTAGAAAAGCGACTCCTAGGGCGACCTATACTGTTAGTGTATGTTTTATTGCAAACCGGGGCATATACCTATATAGTGTACACATAATCCTACGTCTGTTGTCGGGTATATCTGCCGGGGTTGGAAATGTTTTTGCTCTACGAGTGAAGATCGAAAAATCTGGCAGTGCGGGTATTTTTCAAACCTGTAAAATTATTTGGAGAGAGATATTATGGAAAAGAACAGATACTTTACAAAAACCTTGGCTTTGAGTTTGGTGCTATTTATCGTGTCGTTTTTCTTCTCGATTCCTGCCAGCGCATTATCTAATGATGAAAAAATTGCGATAGGGACGGAAATCACCACGATTTACCGGGCCGCGCGCGGTGTCATCGCCAAAAGCCAAAAATTGATCAATGATGCTTCAAAAGGAGATAAAGGACTTTCTGCTGATGTGGTGATCGCAAAAACAAAAGAAAATTATAAAAAGGCAACAGGTAACGATTTTAAAATGGCCGATGCGGGGTCTCTTAAAGGAGAAACTCAGGCGGCGTTGCTCAATGCCATCAAAGGTGTCATGAACGATGCTCAGGCATTGATCAATGAAAAGGGTAAAGGCTTAAAAGGTTTTCTCCCTGCAATATTTGCCAAACAGATGGGAGATGGTTTTAACAAAAACATCAAGGGTAAAGCCTATATCAAACTGACGGCACCCAAAAATTATGTGCGCAACCGGGCCAATCGCCCCGATAAATGGGAGGCGGATGTCATTGAGAATAAATTCAAGGATGCCGGTTATGAAAAAAATAAAGTGTTCACGGCCAATGCCAAGCACAAGGGTAAGGATGCGTTTCGGCTCATACTCCCTGAGTATTACAAAAAGGCCTGCTTGAACTGTCACGGTGAACCCAAAGGTGAGAAGGATATTACCGGCGGTAAAAAGGAAGGCGGCAAGCTGGGCGAGTTAGGTGGAGCCATCAGCTTTGTCATTTATAATTAGTAATTATTCATTTTAAAATACTTTTTGGTTGCCTGGCTCATTGGTATCAGCATGAGACTGCAATGAGTCGGGCTTCCACAAGGTCAAGGGTGTTTTTATGAAGCATTTATATGACAACATGAAACTCAGTGGAAAGGTGATGCTACTGAATGGTTTGATTGTCCTCATGTTGGTGGGTTCCCTGTTTTATATCCAAATGCAGTTAGGCGAGGCCACAAAGGTTATTGAAGAACAAAAAGCTATGATCAACGACTTGCAGACTGTTTCGAATGCCGGGGCGGTTTTTAGCAAAATGCGTTACTGGATGGCAGACCTCGCGGTAAGTTGGCAGAATGAAGCGGAAGACAGTGCCCTGGCAGAAAAGGCGAAACTGGAAAAAATATTAAAGGGCATGAAAAAAAGCCACCCCAAGGAGGTGTCATCCGTTCACAAGAATTTGGAGTTATTCTTCACTGCCATGATGAGTTCTGTTGACGCGTATATCGATGAAAACCGGGTATTGGGCAATTCCCTGGTTGCCGAGGGCCGCGAAAGCGGTGAAGCTATCAGCAAAAGTTTTAATACGTTAATGCTTTCCGCCAAGAAAGCGGCAGATGAAGCAGGAGCAGAGGTTATGGCGGCCAACTCGGCCATTCAAACTTTATGTTACATATTAATGCTGGTAGGCGTGGTTGTTGGGCTTGTTTTTTCTTTGATTTTTTCCAGATCTCTAACCGTATCTCTTAAATCCCTTATAGATTCTATGGGGGCAATTGCTGAAGGAAACCTGAAGCAGGAGAAACTGCGTGTGTTGTCCAGTGACGAGATCGGAACGCTTCGATTGACCTACAATAATATGTTGGAATTTATGCAAAATATTGGCTTAAAAGCGGGGGATATTGTTGAGGGAAAACTGGACACGAAATACGATTTGAAAGGAGACCTTGCCGTCGCCTTTGACACAATGACTGATGAGCTTATTGAAAAGAGAGCCAGCGAAGAGCGGGAAAGAAAACAGGCCATTGAACTTCAAGAGAAGGAACGGCAGGAGGCTCAGGAGGTGCAGGAAAGGCAGGAACGTGAGAAACGTGAGGTTCAGGAAAGACAGGAACAAGAACGAAAAGTGGCTCAGGAGCTTCAGCATAATGTGGATAGCATGCTTGCGGTTGTTACAGCCGCCGCCGAAGGCGACCTCACCCAGGAAATTACAGTTGATGGAGATGATGCCATTGGTCAAATGGGTCGAGGGTTGAAGGCTTTTTTTGATAATCTCAGAAAGAATATTAAGCAGATGGCCACCACCGCCCAAACTCTGGCTTCTTCTTCAGAGGAGATGACCTCAGTCAGCCAGGAAATGGCCGGAACGGCTGAAGAAACTTCTGCCCAGGCCAATGTTGTTTCGGCCGCTTCCCAGGAGGTCAGCAGAAACGTGCAAACGGTTGCTACGGGAACGGAGGAAATGGAGGCCAGTATCAGGGAGATTGCTCAAAATGCTAATGAAGCGGCAAAAGTAGCGGCATCGGCGGTTACGGTTGCTGATTCTGCGAATACCACTATTTCAAAATTAGGTGAAAGTAGTGCCGAAGTGGGGCAGGTCGTCAAGGTCATCACTTCTATTGCCGAACAAACCAATCTTTTGGCCTTGAATGCTACGATCGAAGCGGCGAGGGCGGGTGAGGCGGGTAAAGGTTTTGCGGTAGTAGCCAATGAAGTAAAGGAGCTTGCTAACCAGACGGCTAAAGCTACCGATGAAATAAGTTCCAAGATTCAGGCTATCCAAAATGATACGGGCAGTGCCATTGATGCGATAGGGGAAATAAGCATGATCATTAATCAGATCAATGATATTTCCAATACCATTGCCAGTGCTGTTGAGGAACAGACTGCGACCACGGCTGAGATCGGTCGTAATGTGAGTGAAGCCGCGAAAGGCACTACTGAAATTACCGAGAATATCGACGGTGTGGCCCAGGCCGCCAAAGACACCTCGCAAGGGATCGGCCAGACTCAGAGTGCCGCCAATGAGCTGGCAAAAATGGCTGCGGGTTTGCAAACTCTGGTAGGACAATTTAAATATTGATTTTAACAGCAATTTATACGCCCTCGGGATACTTGCACAATTGACATAGTATTTCCTGAACTCTCCCCGTCCCTTCCTTTAAGCTTGAAATCTTGCACTGATTTTATTACATTGCGTTCCTGTTATTAACTAACTCGTAAAAGCCATTTTATATAGGGTTGTCAGTTTTCCAGAAAGGATTATCTTGGAGCGGGGAACTTTAATTGTTTTTGAAGGAATAGACGGGACAGGGAAAAGCACGCAATGTGGTTTGCTGGCAAAATCGTTGAGCGAAATGCAGGTGCCCCATATCGTTTTGGCCGAGCCCACACGGGGAACATGGGGGATGAAAATTCGCAAGCTTCTCAGTGACGGCAGGCAGGGTATCAGCCCCGAGGAAGAGTTGAGTTGGTTTGTCAACGACCGCAAGGAAGACATTGCATTGAATATCATGCCGGCGTTGGAGGAAAACAAGGTGGTGCTCATGGACCGCTATTATTTGTCTACGGCGGCTTACCAAGGGGCTTTGGGGCTGGACCCGGATCAAATTCGCCGAGATAATGAAAAGTTTGCTCCGATTCCAGACCGGTTTTTGATATTCTTGACTTCTCCTGAGGCATGTTTGCAGAGAATCGAATCTTCCCGCGACCAAAAAAGCGCGTTTGAAAAACTGGATTATTTGGAAAATGTTCAGGAAATTTTTAAAAGTTTTAAGGGACCAAACATAAGGTTCATTGATAGTGTCGGCTCGATTTTAGAAGTTCGTGAAAAAGTTATGGCGCAGCTGGATGACCTGTTTGATTTGGACCATAAATGATGAAACGAATTGTATTGGCAATCACTGGAGCAAGTGGGGTTTGTTATGCCAAACGCCTTTTCGATTGTCTCAAAACCAAAGCCGAAATCCATGTGATTGTCTCGGAGCGGGGAGCTGAGCTGTTGAAGCTTGAGTTGGGGCTGACCCCTTCCTATTTTTCCGGTGACTCTATAACCTTGCATAAAACTTCGCGCATGAATAGTTCCATTGCCAGTGGTTCTTTTCAGGTTGATGCAATGGTGGTGGTGCCCGCGAGCATGGGGACGGTGGGAAGGATTTCTGCCGGAATATCAGGAACCCTGATCGAGCGTGTTGCGGATGTGATGTTAAAAGAAAAACGGAAATTGATACTCGTTCCCCGTGAAACGCCTTTCAGTACTATCCATCTGAAAAATCTTTTGGCTCTTGACCAGGCAGGGGCTTTGATCCTTCCTGCCTCTCCGGGCTTTTACCAGGGGGAGAACACCGTTGAGAATCTGGTGGATTTTGTTGTGGCTCGAATTCTCGACCAGTTGGGAATCGAGCAAAACCTTCTTGATCCTTACGAGCCTTAAAACCGCATGATCTACCTTGATAATGCCGCCACCACCTCTATGGATGAGGACGTTATAGGGCGGGTGAATGACTGCATGCGCGACCATTTCGCCAATAGTGGAACGCCTTACCGAATAGGCCTGGATGCAAAACGCTTGATCGAAAATTCGGCTGAAGCGATTGCCGGATATCTACGCATCCCTGCAACGCATCGTATTGTGTTTACCAGCGGTGGAACGGAGTCCAATAATCTTTTTATTAAAGGATTATGTTTTCCCGACAAGAAAACCGCTTTCCTGGGCCTGGAGCACCCCAGTGTTACTGAGAGTCTTGCGTTCCTGCAACAGTTTGGCAATGAACCATTTTCTCTACTACCCTTTCAAACAGAAGGCCGGTTTGACTTAAACTCGATTTCGACTCTAAGGGAAAAGCGTGTGAAGCTTCTTTGTCTTTCGCATGTGAACAATGAGTTGGGTGCTGTGAATGATCCGGTACAAATTATTTCTGCCTTGGCAAAAGGATCGACCAAACTGTTTCTGGATGGGGTGCAGGCGATCGGAAAACTGAAATTAGATGCAGATATGTGGAAGGGCCTTGCGGGTTATTCGATTTCAGGTCACAAAATTCATGGCCCCAAAGGCATTGGCCTGCTGATCTATGATTCAAAGCTGGTTCTTAACCCACAAATGCACGGAGGAAAACAGCAATTCGGTGTTCGTTCCGGCACGCTTCCCTTACCGCTGATCGTAGGGTTGGAAACAGCCATCAAACATGCCGTAGCACGGACCGAACAAACGCAAAAACATTTTCAAGGCCTATTGCGGCATTTGCTTCAGGGACTTGAAAGTATGCAGGAACGGTTGCCCGACTTGCAGATCCGTTTTAATTCACTGGTTGATGGAGGTGTAACGCACCAGTCACCGGGGATAGTGAATTTTTCCTTTCCTCCTGTTGAGGGGGAAGTCATCCTGCATCATCTGGAGGCCAAAGATATTTTTGTGGGATTGGGCAGTGCTTGCAGTGCCCAATCCAAAAAGCCCTCCAAAATTCTTATGGGAATTGGTTTAAACGAAGAGGAAGCTCGTTGTAGTTTGCGAATTTCTTTTTCCCGGCATAACACAATTGAAGAAATTGATCGGTTTCTAGAGGCTTTTGCCCAGGCCTATCAGGCCCTTTACCCTACCTTTTTGCAGAAAGTGGAACGCCGATGACGGATAGAAAAACGGTCTTGATCCGCTACGATGAGATTGGACTCAAAGGGAGAAATAGAAAATTTTTTGAAAAATGTCTTCTGCGTAATATCAGACGTGTGCTTTCTTCTGGCACCGATGATATTGTTTACCGCTCACCTCGCGGCAGAATCTTTTTGGACATTCCGGCAAGTTTTGCGCCGGAATGCACGGTCCGGTTGAAGGCTGTTCCGGGCATTGCTTCGTTCAGCATCGGCGTGTCCATGACATCCGATTTCGATGCTATTGCCGCTTTGGGGGTGCAATGGATTGAGCCGCGATTGAAGTCGAATGGAAATGCGCTGAAGTTTTGTGTCAGGACGCGGCGGTCTGCCAAAGCGTTTCCCAAAACCTCGCCGGAAGTAAATTTTGAAGTGGGTTCGCGCATCATGACACAATTGAGCGCAAGAGGGTTGACCGTCAATATCAGTGAAGCGGAATATGTTCTTGAAATAGAGATTGGAATTTCAGAAACGGTGGTCTTTGATAATCGAGAGCCGGGGCTGCGCGGGCTACCCGTGGGAAGTTCCGGGAATGTGCTTTGCCTGCTATCCGGGGGGATTGACAGCCCTGTTTCTGCTTTTATGATGGCGTGCAGAGGGTGCCGGGTTCATTTTGTGTTTTTTGATAACCAGCCTTTTCTAGGCCGAGGTGGGTATGACAAGGTTTTGAGCCTGGCAAAAAAGATCAATCATTTCCAATCGCGTGGAACCCTGTTTGTGGTTCCGTTTCAAGATGTGCAGGCGGCCATTCGTGACCATTGCAATGAGGAAAACAGGGTGGTTCTTTATCGTCGGATGATGTATCGCATTGCCGCCGAAATAGCTGAGCGCCAGAGCTCTTTGGCATTGATCACAGGTGAGTCGTTGGGACAGGTGGCTTCGCAGACACTGGAAAATCTCGCCGCAGTTTCCTGTGTCACTTCGTTGAGTGTGTTTCGGCCTTTAGTGGGGATGAATAAAGAAAGCATCATTCTCCGGGCAAAAGAAATCGGTACCTATGAAATCAGTATCGAGCCGCAACCCGATTGTTGTTCGGTTTTCATGCCTAAAAATCCTGTTACCCGAAGTAAGATTCCTTTTCTGGAAAGAGATGAAGAAAAAATCCCCTGGAAACAATTATGCGATGAGGCTTTGGCCAAGGCGGAAATCATCAAGGTGGATGATTTATAAGGTCGATACGATTTTTCTGACCTGAGGTGATTTGGGCAGTTCTTTTAGCAACGCATGAATCGTTTTGTTTTCTACCGGATGTATATAGTCCCCGGCGAATTCATCGAGCGGTAAAAGGACAAAACGTCTTTTTGCCATTTCGGGGTGGGGGAGTGTGAGAGTGGTGGAATGCATCACGCGACCCTCATAAGCCAGCAAATCCAAATCGATAATTCTTGGTCCCCATTTTTCCCGCCGCTCCCTCCCCAGCGCTTTTTCAATTTTTAAAATCGTGTTTAACAATGTATCCGGGGCCAGAGAAGTTTTTATGGCAACCGCAGCATTGACGAACCAGTTTTGTTTGATCTCACCAACGGGTTCTGACTCGTAGAGACAGGATCGGGCAATCACTTCGATTTCCGGCGGGGCATCCAGAAGGCGAATGGCGTTTTCGCAATTCTCCGCTGGGGTTCCAAGGTTCGAGCCGATTCCGATGAAGGCTTTGTATTGCATGAGAAGAACTTGCATTTTTTTCAAACAGAAAAAAAATCCCCCAACCCCTGTGATACTCCGGCTTTCATGCCCCGAAGGGGTACTTCGTGGAAGGGGGAGCTTTATAATGGACCCCTCTTTTTAAAGAGGGGCTGGGGTGATTTAGAACCTCCCGTGCGCAAGGCAACAGGTTCGTTGGGCCGAGATAATTTCTTGCTAGCTGGGCAACAAAGTTATTGCAAGTTGCCACCGACCGGTTAAAACTCAAACTCGACGGTGGAAAGACGGGTTTTGATTTCTTGCATGATTCGGGTTTCTTCCTCTTCACCTTTAGCGGCGAACGTTGCTGAAAACCGGACGTAATGGCCGACATCGTCCCAAGGGACTGTGGATATCAACATTTCAGTAATGAGAAACTGGGAAAACTCTTCCGCATTTGCAAACCGACGACCACCCTTGATCCCTTTAGGAGCGCCGACATAGAGAAAAAACGAACCGCCGGGCATCTTTGCGCTGAAACCCATCGAGTTGAGGATTTCAATCAGCATGGATAATCGGCGTTTGTACTTGGCTACGATTCGACCGGTGATTTCTGGATGTTCCAGCGCATAAATTCCTGCTTTCTGGATTCCCGCAAACTGACCGGAGTCTGTATTATCCTTAACATGTGAAAGCCCTTTGACAATGAGTTCATTGCCGACAATGAAGGCAATGCGCCATCCGGTCATGTTGTAGGCTTTTGATAGGGAATGGAACTCAACCCCTACATCCATTGCTCCGGGTACCGATAGAAAACTTTCAGATTTTCCGTCATAAGTCAGAGCCGCATAGGCCGCATCCTGAATGATGATGATATTGTTCTGCTTTGCAAACTCAATAGCCTCTTCATAAAACTCGCGCGTGGCTTTGGCACCTGTTGGATTATTGGGATAATTCAGATATAGAATCTTTGCCTTCTTGCGAGTGGCTGAATCGATACTTTTTAAGTCGGGAAGAAACTGATTGGCTTGTGTCAGAGGCAGACTGACAACTTCTCCGCCCAGGTATTGCGCGTGGGTTCCCATAACGGGGTAGCCGGGAACGGTCATCAGGGTGATGTCTCCCGGATTGATAAAGATTGCCGGAGCCATTGCCAGACCGGGTTTGGAGCCGATGGTATGGTTGACATGTTTGTCGGGCTCCAGCCCCTTGACACCAAAAACAGTTTCCATATATTTGCAGGCGGCGGCCTTGAATTCATCAATGCCGTTATCGGTGTAGCCTCTGTTTTCCGGTTTTTCTGCTTCTTGTTGCAGGGTTTTTACAACACCCGGATCGGCCATTTCATCGGGTTCACCGACTCCCATATCGAACAACACTTTGCCTGGG
Source organism: uncultured Nitrospina sp. (assembly GCA_964510355.1). Taxonomy (GTDB): domain Bacteria; phylum Nitrospinota; class Nitrospinia; order Nitrospinales; family VA-1; genus LS-NOB. The sequence continues at coordinate 9,066 of CAZEBI010000009.1, forward strand.
TTGGCTTCCTGTGCGGCGCGCTTGGCCCTTTTGATTTTTTCGAATTTGTAAATCTTGGTATCTTTGCCGAATTGACTGCCGCCTAAGCGGTCTGCAAAAAGAGACTGAATATAACTTTCATCTGACATTCTGGAACTCCAAATTATGAAGAAGAAGATAAATTGAGGTATAAAAGAAGGGCTCAATCTAGCCAAAAACTGCGCCTCTGTCAAGCCGACCCGTTTCCAAAAGGCCGGGTATAGAAATCGTTGTGTTTAATTATTCAATGTGGGGGCGCAAGATTTTAGCTCCGTTTACTGGCTTATCAGTTGTCCCATTTTCCATAGGCGTCTTCTTGCGTCCCTGTAAATCACTTCGCCGGTGCCGGTGAAGCTGAAGTCCAGGACTCGTTGAGACCCGGCGGAAAGATTCCGATCTTCAAAATAAAGGTTTTTGGAGGTTCCATCTGTCAGGTAGGCGACCTGACCCTGGCTATTGAGCTTGAAGGACTTAACCCTCACACGTTTCTGGATGACTTTGATTTTGTTTTTGAACAAGCGCCCCAGATCATCCAGGTAAAATACGGTCGCCTGTGAATCAACCTTGAATTTCAGAACCCTTGCCGTATGGGGGCTCATGAGTACTTGATCAATATAGAGCAGGCCCATGTCGTTAATATAAATGGCTCGACCGTTTCGAGTGACTGCCAGGTTGGGAGCGAAACTTTTTTTTTGGCCTATAGAAGGCACTTCAATTATCTGGTAGCGAACTCTCCCTTGATTTTGATTGAGGGGTCTACCATTTTTAAAAATAATCCCCTGATCATTGAGGTACACGACATCTCCCTGGGAAGAAACGAGATAGATGATCACTGCTCCTCCCAGACTTTCTAATTTCCCTGACTCATCTGATAGAAATGGACCGTTTCGGGTGCGATAATACACCTTACCGTTTCTACTCACTTTGAAATCAAGAACAGGAATTCTGGAAATTGTTTTTTCGTTTTTTATCAGGACGGCGTTCTGATTTCGAAGGTAAACAACATCCCCCTGGCAGGATGATTTGAGGGCAGAGGTATCGTTGAGAACCTGACCGTTTTCACATAGAGTATTTAAGATTGCTGAACGGGTATCATCCCTGGAGTCATCATCAAAAGCCAAAGCTGGAGAAAGAAATATCAGGAGAAACAGAGCGGGACAGGTGCTAAAAAAGGGGAAACGTATCAAGTTTCTGCACGGTCTGAAATTCCGGCGCTTTGAAAAGTTGCCATTTCAGAATATATTTTTACAGCCGCTTCGATCATGTTAAAGGCCAATACCGCCCCGGTTCCTTCCCCCAGGCGCATTTCCAGGTCGAACAGAGGAGGAGACTCGATGAGATCGAAAAACACCTGGTGCCCTGGCTCTGCTGAACGGTGTGAAGAAAAAATATAATCTTTTACTGATGCGTTCAGCTTGATGGCCAGAGATGCGCCGGCGCTGGAAATGAAACCGTCAACAACGACAGGAATATTTTTTGCGGCGGCACCCAATACAAGACCCATGATTCCGCCAATCTCAAATCCACCTACTTTCGCAAGAATGTCTATGGGGTCCTCCGGGTCGGGAGCATGCCTTTCGAGTGCCTGCTCAATCACAGAAATTTTTTTATCCAGGGTCTTGTCGTCAATGCCTGTTCCCCGGCCTGTAACCTGGCTTGCGGGTAGGCCGCTCAATGCGGAGAATATTGCAGAACTGGCTGTGGTATTGCCAATTCCCATCTCCCCGGTAGCCAGAAGGTCAACTTGCGTCAGCTCTCCAGCGAGTTGAATACCAATAATGATGGCTTCTTCGGCTTGGGATCGGGTCATCGCGGGCTCTTTAGCCAGATTTCGGGTGCCGAAGGCTATTTTTCTATCCAGCAATTGCGGGTGTGGGGCAAACTTGTGGTTGACGCCGATATCTACCACTAATATTTCTGCGCCCTGTTGTCTTGCCAGAACATTTACGGCGGCTCCACCATCAAGGAAATTCTGTACCATTTGGGGAGTAACTTCGGCGGGGTAAGCGCTGATGCCTTCTTCGGTGACGCCATGATCCGCTGCGAATAGGATGACCGATTTCCTATTGATGGAGGGATGATCCGTATCGTGGATGGACGCATATTTTTTGGCCAAATTTTCCAGGAGACCGAGGCTTCCTGGAGGTTTGGTGAGGGAATCGAGATGAGCCTGGGCCGTCTTCAACCGTTGGGGCGAGGCAGGTTTTATTGATTCCAAGGTGTCTTGAATAAAGTCAAGCATGTGTTGTTCTGTTATTGATGAAATTATCAATTATTCTGGTTTGCTTCGTCCTCATCATCATCTTCTTCTTCGGGTTCGAGCCCTGCGGCTTTTTGAGAATAACGCAGGTATTTGATGATTTCTGTGATTTCTTCAGATGTCACGCTCTTTTTTTGTGGCGGCATTTTATCGGTGCCATTCTCAATGGTTTCGCGTATGTCTGCGTCCGAGAAATTAAGGTATTCCTCATCAATGAGCCTGGGGGCCTGAGTGTGTTTGCCCATCGCGTCGGAGCCGTGGCAATTAGAGCAGACCTTGTGGAAAACCTGTTGTCCTTTTTTATAAGGTTGTGGCACTTCAAGTGTAGGTTTCGGAGCGCATGAAAAAGAAAAAAGAATAGAGAAAGATATAAGAATAGAAAATTGTTTCATGAATTGAGTTATTGTCTCCTTTTGACAAGGTCGAGCTTGCCGTCATGGTTTTTGTCTAATTCGACACGTTCTATTTTTCCGGAGTCGTCAAAATATTCCCAACGGTCCAACTTGCCATCAAAGTTTGTATCGTGTTCTACTTTTTTTAATTGCGTGGAATTGCGAAAATACTGCCACTGGTCCGGATTGCCATCATGATTGGTGTCGAATTGGACCGACTCCAGAGTCTCACGGGCTCCAAAAATTTCCCAGCGGTCAATTTTTCCATCGTGGGAAGTATCGTATTCCACCCGTTCCATATGGCCGTCTTCAGAAAAATATTGAAAGACATCCATTCTACCGTCCCGGCTTTCGTCGGTTTCCAGTCGTGTCACTTGGTTATTCGGTCCATAGACTTCGCGCCAATCAATCAGTCCGGAGTATTCGGAGTCTTTTTCAATAGACTCCAGGGTGAAGTTTTTGGAGTAATGTTGTATCTGGTCCAGGGTGCCATCAAAATTGCGGTCCAGTTCAACGCGGATGGGTTTTATATTGCCTTCAAAAACTTCTACCTGATCCACTTTCCCATCGCCATTTTTATCGTATTCCACTTTTAAGAGGCGACCCTCTTCCGATTTATGCTGCCATTGGTCCAGCTTGCCGTCGAAATCGCTATCGACCTGCATCACCACGCCCTCTGCCAGAGAAGTCAGGGCTAAAAAGAGGAATCCGCATAAAAAACAAGTTTTCTTTGTTTGGTTCGTTATCATAGTTCCTCTAGTATAAAGGAAATTCGGATAAATTTGCGAAACACTGTTAAAAAAGCCTATGAATCATTGCAATTGAAATCGCCATCCCCAACGCCAATAGGGATGCGATAAACATGATTTTATGGCTCTGGCTGATGTCGGATAATTCCAGTTCGCGTAAATTATCCCCAATGAATGGCTTTACATTGATTTTTCCTGAATAAAAACTGGTCCCTCCAAGACGGACCCCAAGCGCACCGGCCATGGCGGCCTCGGGAAATCCGGCATTGGGGCTGGGGTGTTTGGAACCATCCCGTATTGCCATGGCAAAGGAGTTTTTGCCACTCAGTCCACAAAGAGCCGCGCTTGTAGCAATGACAGGCAAGGCCAGCCTTGCTGGAAACCAGTTTGCCAGATCATCCAGGCGGGCAGGAGCCCAGCCAAATTCCAGGTAGCTAGCATTTTTATAGCCAAATAATGAGTCCATCGTATTGATGGCTTTGTAAGCAATTGCTAGCGGAGCGCCTCCCAGCACGGCAAAAAATAAAGGAGCGATGATTCCATCGACGGTGCTTTCGGCAACCGTTTCCACAGCGGCTCTAACAATCTCCCCTTTTTCCAAATTGCCAGTGTCGCGTCCGACAATATTTGCCAGACTTTCTCGGGCTTTAAAAATATTGGGTTCCTTGAGGTATTGCAATACAGGTTGGCTTTCATCAAAGAGGCTTCGCATGGACAATGTGGTGTAAATAAAAAAAATAGAAGCCGCCCAGCTCAGCCATGGATGAACATAGCCCAATCCTAGAATAACTATCCATACTGCAAAAAAAGAAGTGGCAACAACAGTTATTGCTGTGGTTATCCCGGCAAACTTGAGGTTGGAAAAAGTTCTGCGGAAAAATGCTTCCAAACCGCAAGCCAGACGCGCAATGATTTTTACGGGATGAGGAAAGCCTTTCGGATCACCTATCAAGAGATCGGCGACAAAGGCAATGGCGATTTGATAAGTTAAACTCATTCTTTATGAACGGGTTTGCGAGATGAGAAATATTCAGTGATTGAATCTAATAATTTCTGGTTTTCCTCGTGTTTTCTCAGTGAAATGCGGAAAAAACTTTCGTCCAGTCCACGAAAGTTTCCACAGCTCCTTATAAGGAGAGACTGTGATAATAAATGCTGATATAAACCGGTGCTTTGCTCGCGTATGCGGATCAATAGGAAATTAGCTTCTGACGGAAAAACTTCGATTTCTGGTACAGACTCTTTGAAAGCCTGAAACATGAAATTTCTTTCATGGATTGTCCAGTTCCTGGTTTTTTCTATAAAAGTCGTGTCCAAAATCACTTCGGCACCTACGGCCTGAGCCAAAGCGTTCACCGACCAGGGATATTGGTAGGGAGCTATCTGTTGGATTTTTTCTGGATGCAGGATGCCGTAACCAATTCTAAGCCCTGGAATCGAATAAAACTTGGTCAGAGACCGAATCAGAACCAGGTTTGAATTTCGTTGTAATAAATTCCAGGCGGAGTTATCAAGAGACGAAAAATCGATAAACGCTTCATCAACAATTAAAATAATATTTCGCTTCTCGCAATATTTCTGTAGATGCGGCAGGAGATTATTATAGAGTTTCCCGGTGGGGCTGGCAGGGTGCCCCAAAACAATCGCTCCCAGTTGCTCGATAGCATCCAGTTTGGGGAGCAACAGAGAAGGGTCGGCTCCAAAACTTTTGTCAGCCGGAAATGGTATCGAATGGGAACGAAAGCCAAACGCTCTAAAGGATTTTTCATGCTCAGAAAAACACGGGTCAAGGAGGGCAACTTCTTGTCCTTGCTTGAGCAAATGCGGGAGAAGATAGATAAATTCTGTAGAACCGTTTGTCACTCGAATCCAGTCTTCGGGAACTCCTGTTACCTGAGAAATTCTCTGTGTAATGACTGAGCAATGAGGGTCCGGGTATTCCCGCAGGAGGCGCGGGGTTTCTAACAATAACTGCGCGATGCATCCGGGTGGTGATAAGGGGTTGATGCTGGCGCTAAAATCAATGAGGGTGTCCGGGTCGATTCCCAAAGCACGGGCGATAGCCTGCGGGTTACCGCCATGGGTGGGGTAGGGGGTATCTTTAAGCTTGCTCTTTTTGTCAATCATTTTTAGCGGGGTTCGAAAAACGAACCTTGAAGTCAGTCGATGTTCCCTGCCATTTGTTGTAATAAATTAATTTTTCAACAGGCAGCCTTTGGCCCCATCCGGTCATTTCGAGCAGGGGTTTGGGATAAAACGCCTCCGTATGGCCAACACATAAATAGGCCACAGGTTGGATATGGTCGGGAATATCCAAATCCATTTTTAATTGGTCGTACGATAAAATGCTCACCCAGCCTACCGCAAGTCCCTCTGCCCGGGCCGCAAGCCAAAGATTTTGAACGGCGCAACAGGTGCTGAACAGGTCTGTCTCAAAAACCGTGTTGCGCCCTAAGACATCAGGGCCAAAGCGCGTGCGATCGCAGGTCACGCAAATATTGACCGGGGCATCCTGAATGCCTTCGAGTTTGAGGGAATTGTACAGCTTCTTCCGGTCGCCACTGAACTTTTGCGCCGCCTCTTCATTGGCATTTTTAAAGTTCAGGGCGATTTTATTTTTCACAGTCGGGTCGGTGATCACCAAAAAATTCCAGGGTTGCATATAGCCTACGGAACCAGCGTGATGGGCCGCATCCAAAATTCGGCCCAGTTTTTCAGGATCAATGGGTTTGGGTGTAAAGTGGCGTACATCGCGGCGTTTGTAGATGGCTTCGTAGAGTCCCTGCTTTTTAGGGGCAGAAAATTCGTGCTCGGATGTTTTGCCTTCAGATAGTTCTTTGTTATGGGGTTTTATGGGAGTTTTTATGACAACGGGGATTCCCGATACCATACTGACCACTTCATCGAATTGGGCAGCGAGGATCTGGTTGGTTTCGCCAGCGATATCGCGAAAGAACCTGCCTGATGCTTCCATGGGAACAATTCCAGACCCCAATTCATTTGTGATGACAATGATATTGCTGGTGCAGGCATGACAGGTTTTGATAAATTCATGGACGCGTCCGAGAATCGCTTGCCGTGTCATATCTTTCATGACCATATTGTTCAACCACAAAGTAATGCAGTCGAGAACGATATATCCAGGTTGGTTTCCGTTTTCTCTTAATGCCCGCGTCAGATCAAGAGGTTCCTCAATGGTGGTCCATTCCTTTCCGCGTTCTTTTTGATGATTTTTTATTCTTTCCGCCATTTCCTCATCGAGAGGTTGTGCCGTGGCTATGAATATTTTTGGGCCAGCACTATTGCTGGTCAATTGGAGAGCATGACGGCTTTTTCCGCTCCGGCTTCCGCCGGTGACTAAAATAGTTTTTCCCGACATAAAATCACCCGATTTTCGTTTGTTAGAAGTTCCCATAAAATAGTGCAGTGCCGCCGATTAACAAAAACAGCGTTTCTATAATTTCCGTGGTGGCACCTAAAGTATCGCCAGTGATGCCTCCGATCCTGCTTTTAAAATAAAACAGCAAGCCGCTGAGCAATAGGGCAAAAATTAACAGAGTCGCGAATGCCATTATCCAGTCCCTATACAGCAGGATGGCGAAGGGGAGGGGACACAATAATAAAAGATAATATTTCCCCCGTTGGTAAAAGTCTTCCGCCAAAGTTCTTTCGGATGGGATGTGGTCGACGCAAACCAGAGCAATGACCTGAGCCGTTCGCCCTAAAGCCGGGGCCATGGTAAGCCAGATTAATGATTGGGAGTGAATGATTCCGGCCACTCCCGCCAGTTTTAAGAGCACACAAAAAAGGATCGTCAGCACTCCCATCACTCCGATCCGCGGATCCTTCATGATTTCCAGGATTTGCTCTCTGGGCCGGTGCGAGAAAAATCCGTCCGCTGTATCGGCCAAACCATCCAAATGCAAAGCCCCAGATAGTACGGCCAGGAACAACACATCTCCAACGATGCGAATTTCCGGGTAGGGCGCAAGGCTTAACAGTTGGTCTACCCCATAAAGAAGGGCTCCTATGAAAAGACCGACCAGCGGAAAATAAAGGATCTGCTTGCCATCGTTACTGATCGCCTTGGGCGGTACCGGGATGATGGTTAAAAAGCCTATTGCGGATAAAAATTTCAAGTTTAAAGTTTCTCAATAAATTAAAATTCAATACCCTTCTGCGCGGGAATTCCTTGTTCTTCAAAAGGGTGCTTGATCATCTTCATTTCTGTAACCAGATCGGCCATTTCTATCAACTTTTCGGACGCATTTCTTCCGGTGCAGACAATATGAACCTTTTCTGGTTTGTTTTTCAGTAATTCGAGAAACTCGTCTTCAGGGAAAAACTGGTAATGTAAGACGTAGTTGATCTCTTCAAAAATGACCATTTCATATTTTTCACTTAGCAATTTTTCTTTTGCAATTTCGTAAGCTTTTCGGGCGGTGGCCTTGTCCTGCTCAATATTTTCAGTGTCCCAGGTGAAGCCATCTCCCATTGAGACAATCTCAACATAAGGCGCCAGCTTTTCAAATGCCTTACGCTCTCCCGCTTTCCATTGGCCCTTCATAAACTGCATGATGAATACATTCATCTTGTTTCCTGCGGCACGCAGGGCCAATCCAAAAGCGGCGGTGGATTTCCCCTTGCCGTCACCGGTATGGACGATGATCAGGCCCTTGCGCTTTTTTGGGTCTGCGCCTGAAGGTTTTCGCATGATTCTATTGCCTTTCCTTACGCATATTTTGCTTTAAAATATATTTTAGCCAAGGCCCATTCGAGCCCCAGTATATATGGGTATAAAAAGCCAAAGCATTCTTTTTCCTGAAACCATCTTTTATGGCTAAGGTTTTTCCTGGGCTTGTCGTAATCTGGGATTCATTATTTGTGCTGAATGATGAATAATGAAACTCATGACCTTTAATATACAACCTTTTTTCTTTTTTGATTTTAAGGTGTCTGTATCCCAGAGTGAGCTTTTTTGGTTTTAGGGTGGTGGAAAAATTGAATATACCGGTCATTGGGAATGACTTGCCTTTTTCATCGATAATAGCTCGGCCCAGATACATCAGGCCCCCGCACTCCCCGATGATTGTTTTTCCTGAGTTGAAATATTTTTTAATTTCAATTTTCATGCGTTTGTTGGCTGCCAATGCTTTGGCGTGTAATTCAGGATATCCTCCTGGCAAATAAATCCAATCCGGGCAATCCGGAAGGCTCTTGTCTCGCATGGGAGAGAAGAAGATCACCTCCCCCCCCTTACGCTCAAAAAAATCAAGGGTGTCCTGGTAGACAAACTGGAAAGCTTCGTCTCTTGCCACGGCAACCTTAAATCGCGGGGCGATACGAGGCAGGGTAAGAGCTTTATTATGGTGGGTGCCTCGACCTGGTTTTTTAAGTTTCAATTGTTTTTCCAGAAATTTAATATCCACATGGTTTTCAATATGAGTGGCCCACTGGTCATAGATATGCGAGTCTTGTTCATATCCTTGGAGCAGCCCAAGGTGCCTGCTGGGGATATGGATAGAGGTGTCGGTAGGCAGGCATCCTAATAAGCGAATGCCCGTATGATGTTCAATTGCTTCTTTGAGCAGTTTTTTATGACCGAGACTTTGAACATGGTTGGCGATGACACCGAGGAACTTTACCTTTTGGGACATCATTTGAAAACCTTTGACAAGTGCCCCAGCTGAGCGTGCCATAGCCTGAGCGTCAATCACCAGAATCACGGGGAGATCGAGTAGTTTCGCAACCTCTGCGGTTGAACCTTTTTCGGATACGGGCGATGCCCCGTCATGCAGGCCCATAACTCCTTCAACGATTGCGAGGTCACCCTCACACATTATATCGTTGAACAAATCCTTGACATATCTTTTGGTGCACATGACCGTATCCAGATTATAACTCGGCTGACCACACGCCCTTTGGTGGTGGCCCGGATCGATATAATCCGGGCCGACCTTGAAGGGTTTTATGGCATAGCCCTTTTGCTTAAGCAGGCGCATCAGTCCTGCTGAAATGGACGACTTTCCTACTGAACTATGTGTGCCTGCTATAACCAGCCCGTTCTGCTTTGTCATGATTTCATCCAGCATTATTTAAAATTGTAACTTGCTCCTATAAAGGCTGATGCGCCTTGGGTGCTGAAACCAAAAACTTCCTCATATCTTTGGTCTAAAATATTTTCGGCCCTAAGAGTTACCCTCAAGCCATTATCAAATTGTTTGCTCCATGCGGTTCTTACAACGATGAACCCCTCGGCAACTTCTGACCCTGAAGTATTTGTGCGGACTTTGCTCCGTCCCCGTATGCCTACGAGGCCGGAAACTCCATTTTTGTACTTTTGGGTGAGGTTTATTGAAAAATTATTTTTTGCCCTTCTTCGCAGTTCAACACCATCTGTGTCTATGGCATTTTGCCAAGTATGGTTTATTGAGACGGTTGCGTTGTAAGGAAGTGTGAGTCTCAATTGCGATTCTATTCCCTGATTTTTTGCAGAGCCTATGTTGGCAGCGGCAGACGTATCGATGAAATTCTTAAACTCGATATAGAAATAGGTAGAGGAAAAATTAACTTTATTGTTAAGGAAACTTTGGCGCACCCCGATTTCAGAACTCTTGCTCTCTTCAGGTTTAAGGTTAGGATCGCCAAAATTGGGGAAGAAAAGTTGATTGAAAGAAGGTGCCCTGAAACCTGTAGCATGAGCCAAATGAATTCTTGTTCCGGTTTCCAGGAATCTGTATGCCGCTTCAAATTTATAGGTTGTTGGATCCTTGAACTGTGAATTGATGTCGTGCCGAAACCCTCCGGTTAATATAAGTTTATTTTTATAATTGAAATTGGCCTGCATAAAGTATCCCTGATTATAGGTGTTCCTTTTGAAATTGCTGAGCACGTTATGGCCATTCAAAACCTCATATTCCATGCCAAAAATGATGTTGTAATAATCTCCCAGATATAAATTATTTTGCAGGTCAATAGTATAGTTGCGGTTATATATCCGGTCGGTTTTGGTTGTTCTTTCATCCTTGACAACGTCATAAGATATATAGGGAGTCAATTTCAAATCCCACCAATCTGTTATGCCTTTTTTGAAAGGTATGGAAATTTGAAAGGATTCTGTGTTGGATTCTCTAACTGAGCTGTCGGCCTTAAAATCATCAATCTGCACCGCTGAGTCAGAATACCTGCTGATCAATTCGATGTGCCCATTGTCCGAAAAATTCGTTCCCACCCTTGCTGAAATTGTGGTGTTTTGAAAGCCATCGCTGGTTCGAGTGGTTGTGAACCGGTCATTCAGCGCCGAGAACCCTTGTGTGTCGGTCCTTGATGCGGATAGGGAATAGTCGAAGCGGTCCAGCTTTCCTGAACTGGACAGGCCCTCATAAAATGTTTTAAAACTCCCGAATTCAAATTTTGCTGTATGAGTGGGTTTGCCTTTTCCCTTTTTAGTGACAATGTTAATAACGCCTGTAGCGGCGTCTGCTCCCCAGATAGTGCTTTGAGGCCCTCTCAAAATTTCAATTCTTTCTATATTGTCCAGATTGAGGCTGCCAAAATTGTATGACCCCGTGGTGTTGGAGTTGACCTGAACACCGTCAATCAAAACAAGCGTAGCGTCACTTCCACCACCACGTAAAATAATTGTAGAGTTGGTTCCCCTGGGACCATTCTGGGTCATATCTATTCCCAGTTGCTCTCTCAAAATATCCACGACCTGTTGGTGCCCGGATTCTTTGATTTCCTCAGCCGTGATGATCTCAACTGAGCCGGGATAATTCTCTTCCAAAATGTCAAAGCGACTGGCTGATACTTCAATAGGGTCCAGATCATAGATCGGCTCCTGAGCGTATGCCGATGAGATCAAGAACAGGGTGGCTACAATTAAAGATGTGTGTAAAGTGGCTAGGAAACGATTTTTCATGTGGTTCTCCCTCGAGATTAAAATCCGGCAGGTCTCCTGACTTCGGGCTATCTACTCACCGCGCCTTCCCATCAAATTTGACAGTGGCTGAATGCGGTTTTCGCTCCCTTTACAGTTGCGGGGCAGTGTTGGAATTTCACCAAGCTTCCCTTGACCGGATTTGGGTTAAAATTGTTGCGGGTTTATTGCAACATCCTTTCAATGGCTTCCATATTGATGGAAGTTTTTGCTAAATCCGCGAGTGTATTAAGTTCGCGGGTTCTGAACTGTGCATAGTTGAATTTGTTCTTTGGTTCAGGTAATTTTTTTTCTTCTCTTATATACCGTAAAATATTTTCCCGGAATAGATCCTTGTCAAAAAAACCGTGGAGATAAGTTCCAAGAACAGTTCCTTCCGGGTTGATGATTCCGAAGTTTCTGGGGTCGTCGCCATTTGGGGCCGTAAAGAGAGGCGGGTAGGTGGTCCCGAACGTGGTCCGCCCCATATGAATTTCATAACCCTCGCAGTGGAGCCCCTCGGGAAATACACGGCTCTTGACAGTTTCAAGTTGCATTTGTCGGGTCAGTTTTTCAGCCACGAGCGTGGTTGTGAAATCAAATAGGCCCAAACCTTCTACTTCATTTTCCCGGCTTTCCAGGTTTTTAGGATCATAGATTTTTTTCCCCAACATTTGGAATCCGCCACAGATTCCGAGAACTATGGAGCCTGCTTGATGGCATTCCAGAATTTTCCGGCTGAGCTGTTGTTTGTTCAGGAAATCCATATCGTCAACGGTGTTTTTACTGCCGGGAATAATAATCAAGTCGGGGTTCCCCATTTGTGCCGGGTGGTGAACATATCGCAGTGAGATCGACGGATCATGCGCGAGAGGGGACAGATCGGTAAAGTTTGAAAGTCTGGGGAGCTCGATAACGGCGATGTCCAAAACCCCCTGCGCATTTTTTTCTGCCGAATAGAATCTTTGCGGGATGGAGTCTTCCTCGTCAATAACCAGTTCTTTTAGATAAGGGACAACTCCTAAAACCGGTTTGCCCATCATTTCTTCAAATTGTTCAATGCCGGGTTGCAAAAGTTCAATGTCTCCGCGAAATTTGTTGATGATGAATCCTATTATTCTATTCTGTTCATTTTCTCTCAGCAGATCATAGGTTCCTTTCAGCCATGCAAATACTCCCCCCCGGTCAATATCTCCGACAAGGAGGACCGGTGCTTCAGCCTCCTGGGCAATGAACATATTGACCAGATCCGTTTTTTTTAAGTTTATTTCCGCCGGGCTTCCTGCGCCTTCAATAACGATCAGTTCGTATTTTTTTCTAAGTTCATCGAGGGCCTGAACGACTATTTCTTTGTGCTGCATATGGCGGGAATAAAAGTCTTTGGCGTTTCGGGACCCGCTTGCTTTCCCCATTAATATGACCTGGGAATTATTGTCTCCAGAAGGTTTTAACAGGATGGGGTTCATGGTGACTTCGGGTTTTAATCCGCAAGCCTCCGCCTGATAGGCTTGAGCCCGTCCCATTTCTTCTCCTCGTTCTGTCACGAAAGAGTTCAAAGCCATATTCTGGGCCTTGAAAGGGGCTACTTTGTATCCGGCCTGATAAAAATATCGGCAGAACGCTGCTGTCAAAAGGCTTTTCCCGACACCGGACCCGGTTCCTTGAATCATTAAAGTTTTTGCTCGCATAAATTTATACCTGCCTTTTTCTTTTCAAGAGCCAAACGAAAAATGGCCCTCCCAACATTGCGGTGATGATGCCCACCGGAATCTCTGTTGGCGCGATGAGGGTCCTTGCTATGGTATCGCAGATGACTAAAAAGCTGGCACCAAACAACATGGATGCCGGTATGAGAATTCTCAGATCTGAACCCACAAAGAGTCGGGAGATATGGGGGACGATCAGTCCGACAAAACCTATGGGACCCGTTATCGCGACCACCGTTCCGGTGATCAATGATGCGGTAATAAAACCGATTTTCTGAATACGGGAAACATCAACACCCCGGCTTGTTGCCGAGTGAACTCCGGTGCTGATGAGGTTCAGGTCACGGCTCACATATCCAAGTAAAGCGATTCCAAGAAAAACCATAGGAGCTATGGAAAATACGGTCTGGTAATCGGTGATGTCGAGCCCTCCCATCAGCCAACGAAGTATCCTGAATGACTGGCTGAAGTCGGAGATGTAGTGGAGGAACATGACCATCGCCGCGAAAAAGAAATTAGCGGTCACCCCCGCCAGTAAAAGGATGCCGGTGGGGAATTCTCCGTGCCGGGTTCGTACCAGACTGAAAACGAGGAGGATAGTCCCCAGCGCTCCCAGAAAGGAAAACAAGGAGACCATGGGAAAACCGAGTATTGAAATATTGAAATTCAAAACTATAGCTAGCACAGCACCGAGGGCGGCACCACTGGAAACGCCCAGTGTAAAAGGTGCTGCGAGGTCATTGCGCAAAAGTGCCTGGAAAACGGCACCGGAAACTGAAAGGGCGGCACCTGCTAATGCTCCCAAAAGAATTCGTGGCAGACGTACCTGAAAAAGAATATTGGCATCCAGATTGTTCTGGGCATAAACTCCGCCGGATAACGCATTTGCGAGGTCGATATGAGTTGAGCCGATCAGGGGCGTAGCGCAAAGGGTTGCCAGGAACAGGAGTGAAAATAGAACCAGCGACTTTTTGTATGGATAGTGTCCCATCTTTATGAGTGGCTCATGAATTGTTTGTAACGGGGTAGACGAGAATGTCTCCGTCCAACACATGCAGGTTTATGTTGACTCCATAAACACTTTCAATGATATCTTTTTGTAAAACTTCCTCGGGGGTTCCATCCCGGGCAATAGTTCCTTCACTCAAAAGAATCAGGCGTTGGCAGTATCTTGAGGCCAGGTTGAGATCGTGCATGGCCAGGACCAGTGTTATTTGTTTTTCTGTATTCAAGTGTTTCAGTATATCGAGAATCTGTACTTGATATTTCAGGTCGAGGGCAGAAGTTGGTTCATCCAGTAACATGATTTCCGGCTCCTGCGCGATAGCACTCGCCAGCATGACTCGTTGCTTTTCTCCTCCACTGATTTCGTTAAAATAACGTTCCGAAAATTTCAGCGTCTGGGTGATCTCCATTGCGTGTCGCGCAATTTTGTAGTCTTCTTCACCTTCAAATGAAAGCGGAGAAAGATAAGGGTGTCGTCCCATCAGGACAATTTCCTGAACGGTGAACAGAAAGACCATGGGGTGTTCCTGTGGAATCCAGGTTATGGATCTGGCCAGCTTCTTTTTGTTGATGGATTTAAGAGGGCTGTTGTTAAAACGAATTGCTCCTTGATCATCATTCAACACTCCTCCCATATGTTTCAGAAGAGTTGATTTCCCGGACCCATTGGGGCCAATCAGGCCGATGAATTCCATTTTTTGCACGGAGAGGGAAACATCCCTCAATGTGGGTTCAGAATCATAAGAAAAATTAAGCTTTTCCACTTGCAAAAGAGGGCTCATGGTGCACTTCCCGAAGGTTTGGCAGGGGACAAATCGTGAAAAATATCCGGGTGCAGGGCTTTTGAAAACTGCTCAAGGATGTTTAGCAAGCGGGGTCCGGGAATAAGAATATAATCTGCGCCGATATAATGAATCTGGCCCGTTTTCACAGCTCGAATCGAGGGGAAACGTTTCCAGCCATTTATTCGGTCTTTGATCTGTTCCGGCGAGAGTCGCGATTTTGGCCCGGCTTCAATAATTACCTCTGGAGATTTTTCTATGATGTATTCTTTCGTGAGCCGTGGGTATTTGGCCATCGTAGGGGGAATAATATTTTTCCCCCCTGATATTTCGAGCAGTTCATGGAGAAAAGTTCCCTGACCTGCTGCATATAAATCCCGTCCTGGGTCGCTGCTATCCCCCAACAAAAGTAGAGCTTCTTTCGGAGCAATACCCTGCAATCGCTTTCGATAAAAATTTATTCCCGTATTTAGTTTTTCCAACAACTGTTTAGCATTTTTTTCGATTCCCAGAGCATTTCCCAGAAACTTGATGGAGTTCATGATGTCCTCCAGCGTATCCATTTCGAGCCCGAGTGAAGGAACTCTCAATATCTCTAGATTATGGGCCATTCTGGCGCTATGAGATTGATGGATGACCAGGTCCGATTGCAATGATACGAGGGTTTCCATATCGGGGTTGATCATGCCGCCAATACTTGGGAGTTGGCATGCCTGAGGTGGATATTCGCAAAAATCGGTTACGGCAATTATCCGATCCTTCAAACCCAGCGCAAAAAGGGTTTCGGTAATGGAAGGGGAGGCGGAAATGATCCGGCTGGTGGACTTACTATCAGTATTGTCCGCCCAAAGAGGAGACGATGAGAGAAGCAATACGGCAATAACCGCTTTGGACAACGCGTTAATCATCCGTCTTGAAGTAAGGAAACTATGATTGGGGAAAAAAAGAGAACAACTCACCGGAATATCCCGTTCCAGCGAAATGAGGGGCAAAGCATGGAATGCAGCTCAACTCACCTCAGACCGCGAAGGTTTTGTTAATAGGGTCAGAATCAGATATTCTGGCTTCCGGATCAACCCAATTCCCGCGCCTTCCCGTTTGATAACAAACAGTGGCAAACTGCGGGATTCGTCCCCGGTTACAGCGGCGGGTCCGCGACGGACTTTAACCGTCTTTCCTGCGACCGACCCCAATGACTGGGTTAAGAATAGCAAAATCCCCTTGAATGTCAACTCAAGCCTATTTGCTCTTTAAAATCAATGATATTTTTTTAGGCGTTGAAAAAATCACATAAATCCTGCAGGTTTTCTGCGTTAATTTCATGGGGTTGAGCGGTTTCTTTCGACTGAACCTGGTGACCCTGATTTTTCATTTCCTCCAACGCATGATCGGCCAGGAAAGAAGGGACAATCTCATCGTTGCTACCGAATATTCCCAAAATAGAAAGAGTCTCTTTTTTTTCGATAACCGGCAGCAAAAATTCTGGCAGGAAGCCGCATATGGAGGCCACTTTGAACAGAGGGTGTGTGCCCAGAAGGGTGTAAGTCAGGGCTGCGGCTCCTCCCTGGGAAAAGCCCCACAAACAGGTTCGGTTTATATTTGAATAATGCCGGTGGGCGGAATCGATAATTTGTGAAGTGTATGCGACAAAATTTTCTACTGTTTCTTTTTGCTGTGGGCCGTCTTCCCACCAGCTCCAAATGTCGTCTCCCGCATTTACCGGGCCTTCGGGGAAAACCATCAAGGTGTTCTGAAGTTTTAACCGATTTCCCTGCACCAGTATGTTTTCAGGAGTGGAGCTTGCGCCATGAAAACCGATCAAAAGGTTGACAGGCTTTTCGTTGTCGATGTCTCCCCCACCCAGTATGACTTTTTTATCATTCCATGTGGTGGTTGAATATTTAGTTGTCATTCGTCCGACTCGGTTGTTTGTGATTGAATAATATTTTCGGCCAGCGCTATCGCTTCTTCGCGGCTAGCTATGTCGCCGAGCACTTGTGCTTTTTGCACGCAGTGCAGGATTTTACCAAAAAGTGGAGAAGGAGATAGCCTAAATTGATGAATGATATCTTCTCCGTTCAGCAAAGGTTTTTTACTTATAGCTGGCAGAAACTGACGGTAATAAAATTTAAAGACGTGATTGCAGAAAACAATCCTGTCCTCAATGGCAGACTTGTCTTTTGTCGCAACATCCGTGATAAACAAGATTGCCGAAGCCGGTAACTCCTGATGAATCTTTTCGTTCAACTCGTACGCCTCAGCAGTGTTCGTCTTTTTAAAACAGGTTGCTGCCAAATGCCGGGCACCATTGAGAGCCTGATCGACAAACTTTGTTTCCGCATTGCTGGCCCGCAGATCCCACGGTAGAGAAAAATCCCCTGTGACGGCAGAGCTTGGATTTGTTCGTAATGCTGCGAACTTTAAAAGATATTGTTTGTTAAGAAGAGCGTTGGCACTCAACTCTTTGGTGTATTCGGGGAAGGTTTTTCCCGGGTCTTTTAGCAGAGCTTCGAGTTGCTGGTATTGAGCAAAAGTGCGGGTTGTATCGGATATTGGAAACAGGCAACGCAATAGCCCGCAGTCATGCATGATCTTAAGTAATGAAATGGTGTCTGGAGTTTTGAAAAACAAAATAAGTTCTTGCCAGATTCTTTCCGGGGCCGATTCGTGCAATTTACTTTTATGGAGAGAAATTTTGCTCAGTGTTTCTTCATCAATCGCAAAATTCAGTATTGCCGCAAAACGGAAGGCCCGAAGCATACGGATGGGGTCAGACTGGAAGATAGGGCCTTGCAGAACCCGTATTTTTCTGTTCAGCAAATCCTCCCGTCCTTTAAATGGATCAATGATATTTGTTTTGCCGGATAGGAAATTTCCCAGGAGTTGGCCCATGGCATTGATGGTGAAATCCCGTTGCGATAAATCCTCTTCGATATTTTTTCCCTGCAGGTCGGTGAAATCCAGGTGCCGTTCTTGATCGAGGATAACGCGAACCGTCTTTCGGCCTGGAGTTTTATCCAGAGAAAAAGATGTGAAGTTATGGGTGCGGGAAAAACGGGTTCCAAGTTCGGCTGCATTCTCCCCGGTCAGATCGAAGTCGGAACAGGGCTTTTGGGATAAATAATCCCTCAAAGTGCCTCCAACGACATAAAGTTTTTGCTTTTGGTTGGCGGCAAAACGTGACAGTTCCTGCAGAGTGGGTTGGGTCGATGCATCCATGGGTTTTTAAAAGAGTGAGGGGAAAATAGCAACCCCCTCTGAAATCCCTCTGACAAGGGGGGCTAGGGGGGTTAAATAATTGGGTGCCCGGACACTGCTACTAAATAGTTTTTCAGCAACCTGATCGCATTGTACAGGAAATAGAGAGTGTTTTTTTATTCGGCGGAAAAATCTTGTGCGAGAAAAGTTGAGTCTGCGAGGGTCAGGCTTCCCATCCGGAGGAGAGGCGGACTTGTTTTGAAACAAAGATTCGCCCATCTCTTTTCACAAATTGCAGGTCGGTGTTGGTCAATGCTCCGATAATCTGCTGGAGATTTTCAGAAGGTTTGCTTTGTGGGTCTTTGATCAAAAACGGGATCATTTCGTCAATGGAGTCCCGAACCCGGTCACTTTCGATGATATACCCTAAATAGGTGACTTCGACTTCGATGAATTTTTTGACCAGTTTAAGAAGATTTCCTCCGGTCCTCAGATCCTGGCGGTTTCTCACTCGGTTTACCACGAGACCGGGAGTGAAATCATCGATCAATGCATCGAGGCGCTCGGTATAGTCGGGAAACTGTTCTTTGAACTTAGAGCGCAATAAACCTGTGGTGTAGGATTCCATATCGGCATTCGTTGGATTGGAATGATCTACCATTTTCTGGATTTCCGGGTAATCCTTGAAAGCGAGCGATATCCTGCGAAACAGGGCTGCCCGGATGAAGCTGAAGGTTTTCATGACAGATGTCATTTCGGGTGTTGTCAGTACTACGCCCTGGGTGCTGATATTGAAAAAATCGATGACGTTGTGGTTGGTTCCCGGACCCAGGTCAAGGAGGATGGTATCGGCTTCCAGTTTCTTAATGAATGAAATTATGGTGCCTATGTGGTCGGAATCAATATTGGCGCTTCCGGGGTTGTCTCCTGCTCCGCTGACAAACTTCAGATTGCTGATGCCGGTATCAAGCAGCAGTGTTTTTGGATCGGTGATATCAGTGTTAAAGAAATCCTGAAAGCCATGGTCGGGGTTACCGATACCCAGCAAGGCATGCAGGTTGGAGGCACCGAAATCGGTATCCATGAGGATGACCTTTTGACCGCTCAAAGCCATTCCTGCCGCCAGGTTGGTGCAGATGACACTTTTTCCTATGCCACCTTTTCCACCCCCTACTGCGATAATATTAATTGTCGTTGTCATTGAGTTTATGCTGAGTCCGTTATTTATGTTTTTTCTGATCTTTCATGAATATAAACGATTCCAGCAAATTCATATATTTTTTGTCATCCTGAGGTACACCTGATGGTGTGCTGGTGTAGCGTCTGGGTTCTACCAAACTTTCTGATGCGGCTGCGTAGTCTGGAGTTTTCTTTGCAATGGGTGTTGGGGAGCCCGGTTGATACCGGTTTTCAAAACGTGTTTGCAGAAATTTAAGCCGCTCTATCAAGCTGTCTGTTTTTTCTGGCGCAGAATGTTCTGCAAATAAAGGCTCCTCGTCCGGTTCAGGGATTGTCGAGCGTTCTGCAAATAAGGGTTCTTCGTCAGGATCAGGAATTGCCTCTGGCGCAGAATATTTTGCAAATAAGGGTTCTTCCTCAGTGGGTTCTGGCTCAAAGCTGAAATCACCTGTGGAAATTTCAGGAGCCGAATCAAGCGTTGGACTCCCAGGTTCCGGTTCAAAAGTAAAACTTTCAGAAGAGGAGGAGAGCGCTGTTTCATAATCAGGGCTTTCTTCTGGGGTCGCTTCAGGGTTATCTGTTTTCAGTTCCGGTTCCAGAGATGCCAAAATTTCTGAGTCGGAAAGTTCGGGGGCATCGGAAGGTGGGTCGTTTTGAATATCAGGGGACTGGGTTGGCTCTTCTAGAGAATATTCATAATCGTCATCAATGGTGGCATCTCCGCCAATATGGATTTCGTTCAGGTCTTTGATTGCGCTGGGCGGAGGCTCATGCGGCTCTTCAATTTGCTGGGTCAACTGACTGATGGTCCGCTCCATTTCGTCCTGAAGATCCTTGATGGCCTTGTCCTGCTCATCGTCATCAAGCTCAGAGTAGTTTGCAAAAGGGTCCTCTGCGGGCAGACCTTCATCGGCATCGGACAGACCTTCACCAGACAGACCTTCATCGGGTAGACTTTCATCCAACTCTATCAACTCGCCTTCTTCCTGGAGTTCTTTGATGGCCTGATCGTGGGTGGAATCATCGAGACTGAATTCTGATATGGGGTCGGTCTCTTCTTTTTCCAGGGTAAACTCATCGGACATGAACTCGTTGAGGTCTTTATCAAACTCACTTTCCGTTAACTGTGAACTGACAGGCTCTACGATTTCCTCCGGGTCGACCGTTTCTGCATTGTCAGAGGACTCAAACTCTTCAAATTCCGCTTCCAACTCCATTTCCTCTATATTGTTGTCACTATCACCCTCATCGAGAACTTTCGTGTAGGAAGGGGGGGCTTCCTCCTCGGCAAATAGAGGTTTTGCAGTATCATCGTCCGGTTCAGGCCGGCGAAGTCTTCTAGGATCATCCTCATCATAATCTTCCTCGTCTTCCATTTCCTCTATCAACTCATCGAGTTTGCGCTCGCGTTCTTTAGCGATGCTCTTTATTTTTATAAGTCCATAGGGGACCAGAAAGAGCGCGGCAAGGGAAACTCCCATATAGAGAGGGTTTTCCTGGAGTTGCAAGAGATAAGGCTTGAGAAATGCAAAAGCCTCCGTTTTTTCCAGTCCGAATTGGGAATCCAACTGGAACCAGATTTCTTTTATAAACTCAAGAGCAGTTTGCAGGAATTGTTCGATCATGTTTGATGGCGTGAGTTAGAGCCTAAGAGAAGGAATAGGATACAAGGTGCTTTTCTTAGGCAAAAAAGGAAAAGAGTCCCCTTTTCTGGATTTGGGGTTGGGTTTAGCTGAGTATGAGTCAAAAATTTCATTTTTTGACATTTTCGCCTCAATGAAATACAAGGAAATTTCAGAGTTGTACAACGGTTCCATTTCGGCCCCAATAGTAGCACAAAAATCCAGAAAAGCAGTAAAATTAATTACTTGGCGGGTTTTTGTGAGGCCGGTTAGGTGTTATAATCGGACGCTATTTCAGAAGTATTTTGGTTTTGGACATCTCTCTTTATTCGGTAATTTTAGCAATGGGCAGGTTCTTATAAAAGAGCCTGTTCATGGCAATAGTTTTTAGAAAAGCCATTTGGAAGTAAATTTATGGAAAAATTGTCTGTAACAATCATTACCAGGAATGAGGAGGAGAATATTGCAAGATGCCTTGAGAGTGTAAAATGGGCAGATGAAATTATTGTTCTCGATAGCCATAGTACGGATCGCACGGTAGAAATTTGCCGGCAATTCACCGATCAGGTTTTTTGTGTCGACTGGCATGGGTTCGGCAAGCAGAAAAATTTGTGCGCGGACCGTGCAAACCATGATTGGATTCTAAATATTGACGCAGATGAGGAGATCAGTCCGGAAGGGGCTGAAGAAATAAAGGCGGTACTGCAACGGCAGGGGGAGCCTGATGAATGCTATCTTTATGACTTTCCGCGAAAAAACTTTTTTGCTCAACGCTGGGTCCGCTATGGCGGGTGGTACCCGGATCGAATTTTCCGTCTCTATGACAAAAGGCGAGTGAGCTTCACCGAATCCCAGGTGCATGAAAAACTCACTCCCGATGAGAGTTCAGGTTCCCTGCACCATTCCATTCTGCATTATTCATTTTCCGGGATGGCAGACTATGTGGACCGGCAAAATCGTTATTCTACGCTTTATGCCCAGGAGAAAACGCGTGCGGGTTTTCGGGCTGGCTGGTCTCATTTAATTCTTCGTCCGCCTGCATCATTTATAAAAAATTACTTTGTTCGGCAAGGGTTTAGGGATGGTTTCCTGTGGTTATTTATAGCTATAGCTATTGCGTTTTATACTTTTTTGAAATATGCCAAAACCAAAAATATTTGATCTTATCCATCTCGAAAACCGG
>CAZEBI010000010.1:0-24044 GCA_964510355.1 uncultured Nitrospina sp.
TTGATGACCGATGTGCCAAACACCACCTCATCCTCAGAAACTCTGCCACCGAGTAAAACTTCATAATGTGGAGTCAGAACTCCGTTGAGCTTTTTGGCTCCGCCATGAAAGCCGATGGAGGCAATATGGTGCTGACCGCAGGAGTTCGGGCAACCGCTGGCCTTGACGGAAACATGGTCAAAACCCTTATCAAATCCGCTTTTCATCTCAGTGTTCAGTTGTTGTACCAGTCCACGTGAAGCCGTTATGCCGAGGTTGCAGGTTTCTGAACCTGGGCAACAGGTGATATCGCGAATCTCTTCGGTTCCCGCTTTATGCAACTCGATATTTTTGAGTACAGAATAAATAGCGCCAAAGGCATCTTCCTTCACCCAGGGGATCATCATATTCTGATTGACTGTGCAAAGTAGCATTTTTCCGGCATATTTTTCGGCGATATCTGCCAGAGCTTTGGCTTGCACAACAGTGAAATCACCCAGGTTCAACTTGACCTGCAGGTTGTAGAACCCGTCTTGTTTTTGCGCTTCAAAATTGCGGTTTTTCCACAACAAAAACTCCGGGTCCGAGTCATGCCGGTTATCAGGCTGATAGCTGGGGACTTCTGGGCTACTCTCAGGAAAAAGCTCAATAGCCGGATAGGTTTTGCCATCTAAAGCCGCATATTCTTCTTTATAAAGTTCCTGAATTTTGTCCATGCCGAGTTTATCGACAACAAATTTGAGCCGGGCCTTGTTGCGGTTTCTTTTGTCGCCATATTTATCGAAAATGGAGACAATCGCTTCACACATCTGCAACAAATTGTCAGCAGGGATGAAATCCAGCAAATGTTTCGCTGCATGCGGGAATGAACCCAGCCCACCGCCAACCAGCACGCGGAACCCGCGTACGTCATTTTGTATGACCGCTTTAAGACCAATATCGTGG
Source organism: uncultured Nitrospina sp. (assembly GCA_964510355.1). Lineage (GTDB taxonomy): Bacteria > Nitrospinota > Nitrospinia > Nitrospinales > VA-1 > LS-NOB. Next base: position 925 of record CAZEBI010000010.1, read on the forward strand.
ATGGGTGCCAGTCCGCATCCGTTACAACCGCCGAAAGTGATCTTGAATTTTCGCGGCAGGTTTTGGGTTAAATCCTTACGCAGGAGATAGCTGGCAACTGCCAGAGCATAAGGGGCGACATCAAACACTTCGGTGGCGCAGGTGCCGGCCTTGTGACACGCCGTTACATTACGCACTGTGTTGCCACAAGCTTCGCGTGTGGTGACTCCCGCTTGTGCAAGGTCTTCAAGGCCTTGAGGAACATCTGCGATCTTTACATAATGCAATTGGATATCCTGGCGTGTGGTGATGTGCAGGATTCCGTGCGAATAGTTTTGTGCAAAATCCGCTATGGATTTTAATTGATCGCTGGTCATTCTTCCGGCAGGGAGCTTGGTGCGCACCATTTGTTCCCCATCCTGCCGTTGACCATAAATTCCCTGTTGCAGGCGAAACCGTTTGAAATCGTCATCGCCGACTTCACCCCGGTTCAAGCGTTCTACTTCCGCGGCGAAGGCCTCAATTTCCTGCCTGACCTCATCCGGGATATTTTCTAGAGTTTTGCTATCCATTATGTTCCTCAATTTCTATCAATACATACCCACTCGGCGTGGTCGGCGAACCGCCGGTGTCCACTTGGCCCAGTGTGTAATAATCTGTTATATTTCCAATTTGTGGGGCTTGACCGAAACGGTCAGAAAAGGTCACAAATAGGAGTTAATATACTCGTATTTTATAATAAAACTACCCCAAAAAACAGTACTATACCAAATTCTTGCAAATATTCGATAATGATACGTAATGGGGGCATTTTAGGGTGGAGATGGATGCTGTTTTCCTGATAAAGATTAATTTTGCCATATATTGCATCGTTTTTGCCGCTTGTTGGGTCAAGAACCGCAATTTCAATATCGCATTGGTTGGGCTGACCTATCTGGCTCCGCTCATACCCTTAGGGATGGCCGAAAATAATGTCGAGCGCTTCCTCATCGTTTCCTGCTGCAATTTAATTTTTGGAATTATAGAGATGGTCTTTTTTGTGCTGACCGAGCGGCCCGAAGATGTCATCTTTGATAAACCCTATTTGCAACAGCTCTTTGGGCATGTGCTGCCTATTGTTTTCGCATTGGTGGGGATGTCATTTGTTTCCCGCGCTACAGAAGTTCCTGTAACATCGACAGAAGCCATGATAATCGCCGGATTTTTTATGCTTGGCTCAGTACTGCGTATTGGGTCCATAGCCCAATTAGGAGTTTTGCGTTTTAAATTCAATATTACCTTTCGCGAAAACCAGACGCTAAAAACCGATCAGTTGCACGGCCTCATGCGCCATCCCACTTACACGGCAATGATGCTGGTGATTCTCGCCTACGCAGTGACCACCCATTCCTGGGTTGTCGGTGGGCTGGGTATGCTTTTGGCGGGGTTCGGTTTCCAGTTCAGAATCCATTTCGAAGAACAGGCGCTCAAAGAACAGTTTGGTCAGGAGTATGAAGAGTATAGAGCCAACACCCCCATGTGGCTGCCGTTTCTATAAACCAGAAAAACCTTTTTTAACCACAGATGGACACAGATAAACGCAGATTAAAAATCCCTCTCCCCCTGGAAGGAGAGACTAGGTGAGGGGGGGGTAATGCATCATCGTGATATTCGATCATTGCCTTCTTGCTCCGAAAGAGTACTGGTATAATCCAACACTATGGATAAGACCGAACAATATTTAGAGGATTTAAAGAGTGACGATCCTGCTGTTCGCGAGAAAGCGACAAGGGGGTTATGGGTTCTCTGGCACTCGCAAGAAGGCCCTGCGATGGAGAGGGAACTCAACGATGCCACTCAGTTGATGGATAGTCAGAGACACGAACAGGCTATTGTCGCATTTAGAACTCTGCTTGAAAAACGTCCGGAGTTTTCTGAAGCGCATAACAAACTGGCTACTCTTCTTTTTATGATGGGGAAATTCGAAGAGTCCATCAAAGAATGCGAAATAGTACTGCAAAAAATCCCGCATCATTTTGGCGCTTTGAATGGGATGGGCCTATGCCTGTTTGATCTGCATCGCTACGAAGAGGCTATCGGCTGTTTTCAAAAAGCTCTGGAAATTCAGCCTCACGCTGAAATCAATCTCACCTATATCGCTCGCTGTCGCGGAAATCTCAACTAATTGGTCAGGAAACTCTGGGTCGCCACGCCGTTTTCAACGGCTCGCGATGACGGGCAGGAGGGAAGAGTATTAAACTGCAATCTCATCGATTTGATCATTTTTCCTTCTGGCTTTTTTGGGCGGGCTCTTTTTCCTGTTAATTTGGCGCAGGGTATTTGAATACCAATCTTCTTTTCTGTTTCCCTCGCGGATAAAACTGAAAGTGCAGATTTTTTTGCAATAAAGGCAATCTGACATATAGGAAAGCCCCAGCGGAGTGGGGGTAGAGGTAACATGCTTCTGTAGAGAACGACATTCTGAGCATTCAAAAATGTGGAGAACCATCTGTAATCCTTGATAAATCAAATAGTTATATTGGTCGGGCTGGGATTAATATAATCCTGGTCCGCAAAATTGTCAATAACTATTTAAAAATCAATGATTTATGGGTGATGAGGCCTTTCGGCAGGCTCAGGGTGACAAGCAAAAACCCGTCTAGATCGCCCGTACCTAGTGGCTAGGGGTTGAGAGGGTGGGGAAATAGAGGGCCAATGCCATCATTGAAAATATATAAATGTAGCTGGCGCAATAAAACAGCGGTTGGTTTATTTTGAGCCCGTCCCATTTTTCCGGGGCGTTTTGGACTTTCTCGCGCACGCGATAAAAATTGGCGACCAAAATCAGCATCCCCAGAATAAAGGGTTTGTATTGGAATACGGCCATCAACCCGGCTGAAGGAATTGCGGCACCCAGCATTGCCGGGATTTTTATCAGGCTGTTGCGTGTGAGATCATCGAGAACATTGAGCACGGCGACATAACACACCAGATAAAACAAGCCGGATAACGCCAGCCAGATAAAAAATGAGAAGAGGGGAGTGCCTCCGGGGATGTCTTCGAGTCCTAGTATCATAGTGCGTTCAGAATTTGAGGTAAAAAGCAAATCCCCCCTTCGTGGAAGGGGGAGTTGAAATGGACCCCTCTTTTACAAAGAGGGGCTGGGGTGATTTAAAATCTCTCATGCGACATCCGGTTTTGCTCGCAAAGCTTTCACTATATCGAGGTAAACATTTTTATGTGAGTGAATTTTGAACCCCGCCATCTCGGCATTGCTGACGGTGTCGCGATCCAGATAGGTTCCTTCCAGATATTCGGTGATATGCGACATGCCTTTGAGGATGAGGGCATAAACCGGATTTTTGCTCAGCACATGTTCGAACATGACCAGTTCGCCATCGGGTTTGAGCACCCGTTTGATCTCTTCCAGGCAGATCACGGGTTGTTGCACACTACACAGGACACAAACGGTCAATATCGTATCAAAAGTATTATCCTCAAACGCGGTGGTCTGGGCATCCATTTGACAACGGTGGATTTTGCCGTGATAGTTTTGCACGCGGGCATGGGAATGCTCGAGCATGGCGTAACTCATATCCACGGCGGTGATATCCAACCCTGGTGGAAAATTGACAATTTCCTGCCCGGTTCCTATCCCTATATATAGAACTTTTCCCTTCAGGTTTTTGAACAGAGCGCGTTGGTCCGGCCCCCACCGGCGCATATCGCCAGCACGAAAACAGTCGAAAAACCTGGCAACACCGTCGTATGATTTTTTGTTTGTTTTCATTGTCTTGTGAGTGTTTTATTAGAGCGATAGATTATGGTGGAAACTGCGAGTCCGGCCAGGTCACCCCAGGCAATCACCATATACCCTGAGACAGCGGGGATCGCGGACAGCATTCCCGCTGTCATGCCCACTCCCATTCCTATAACTCCTAAGGGGATCATCACTTCAAATGCGCCGACAAAAGGCATGAGGAGAATTTTGAGTGGCAGGACCAGCACCATCCCGGTCAACCCACCCAGAACCATAGCAATGAACATATTGGGCGGAAAGGGCAGTAAAAACACCACCAGCGCTACCAGCCCGCCAGCGCATGTGCCAATGAAAAAATCAATAATTTTTAAATTCACCACTAGGCGTGGGGCCGATGAGCAATTGCTTTTTACTGCAAGCAACGGGTACTCTCGGCTTAATAAGTCATTGCTAACTGCCTCCCCTGCTAAGGGGCTCGGCTTGCCGGATCCTAGAGGATGGATTATACGGATAAGTGTTATGGTCCGCAAATTGCAATCTTTAGAAAGGCAACGAGGTATTCCGTCATTTTATTGGCATTTTGGGTTGACAAGCCGAGTTGGCGGGGCCATATTATTAGGAATGAATTTAATTAATCTCTTTAAAAAACAATAGGTTATGGCAAGAAAACTAACAGGTCCAGAAAAAGCCGCAGTATTGTTGATGAACTTGGGTGAAGATATTGCCGCCCAGGTTTTGGTCAATTTAGATGACCGGGAAATTCAGAATGTGGGCAACTATATGTCCGCCCTTGGGGATATTGACATGAATACCATGGACAATATCAATAAAGAGTTCTATGAAATGGTGGAGTCGGGCACAGGTGGTTTGGGTATTGCCGGGATGGATTTTCTGAAAACCGCTCTCATGCAGGCTTTGGACCCCGCCAAGGCAACCGAAATATTGAACAACATTACCACGCCGGGTGAGGAAATGGGCGGTGGATTGGAAACCGTTCGTTTGCTGGACCCTAAAATTATTTCTTCGTTTATTATCAACGAACATCCGCAAACTGCGGCGATTATATTGGCGCATCTGGACCCACCTGTTGCCAGTTTGACGATTCGGGAATTGCCGGAAGAAAATCGTATGGAAATTATTCATCGTCTTGCAACATTGGAGCGTGTTGCGCCCAGTGTGATCCGCGAGCTTGATGAAGCTTTGCAGTCGGAGTTCCGTACTTCGGGTGCGGTTTCTGGTAATAAACTGGGCGGGGTTGATGTTGCGGCGGAAGTGATGGGTTCTCTGGATAGGGCTACAGAAACATCTATATTAACGGCTATGGATGAGGTCGACCCTGATTTGGCTAATGAAATTCGTAACCTCCGCTTTACCTTCGAGGATATTCTTAAAATTGATGACAATGGTATCCAGATGATCATGAAAGAGATCAATCAGGAAGACCTGTTGATTGGTTTGAAAACAGCTACCGATGAACTGAAAGAGAAACTGTTTACCAATATGTCGGAACGTGCGGCGTTGATGTTGAAGGAAGATCTTGAATCTCTCGGGCCGACGAAAATCAGTGAAGTGGAAAAAGCCCAGCAGAAGGTTATTGCGGTTTGTAAAAAACTCGAAGAAGACGGAAAGCTTATTATCGGTGGTGGTGCCGACCAACTGGTCTAACTTCGTTCTGCCAAAAAATGTTTTTCCTGTTTTGTATCAGGTGACTTGCGCGTTGATGGGGATCAAGTGGGATTTGATGCCTTTTTCCTTTTCCAACTTTTCCAGAGTTTCGTAGAGGCTGTCCAGCCCACCCGAAACGGTGCCTTCGAGATGGATATAGTAGGTGCCCGATTCTGTAGCTTCCCCAATATTGGATTCAAGGTGCAGGATATTCAGTCCCGCCCCGGCGAGTGGGGTGGTGGCATCTTCAACAATTCCCATGCGGTCTTGGGCGAACAGGCTGATTCTTACATCCGGCTCGCAATGATGCTGGTCGCCGTCGTCCAATTCGACTAAATGGGTGTTGAGTTTCAGGGGGTCGCAAATAGAAGCGATGATGGTTTCCAGTGAACTCTTTCCCCCCTCATGTTCGACCATCAACATGATGGTGAAATATTTTCCCAGGCGGACCATGGAAGAATCACCAAGATTACAGCCATTTTTGCAGAGCCCTGCACTCAAGCGAGCAACGATGCTGGGCTGGTCGAGCCCTATTAAAGACATCATGTACCAGTTTTTCATGGGTTTAACCGTATTTATAGGACTTTAAAGACGAATCAGCACTTTTCTGTTATAATATTATGTTTTTAAGGTAGCATAATTGCTGAAAAATATATAGTTACGGAACGTGCGGTGGGGTGCACGAAAATATAGAGGGTTTATAAGGGGCTCTGCTTTTGGTTTTACCTGGAGGACGTGTTTATAGAAGTAAAAACTATTGACTTCAAGACTTGGAGGAGAAAAATGAAAGTAAAAATGTTTTTCTGTATATTGGTGTTGATGTTTGTTGTTACGGGTTGTGCCGGGGTTCAATCGGGTGATTCAGGGAATTCTGGGCTGACGAAAGAAAAGTTGAAAGAAATGGGAATCAATACAAATAGTGGCTATGAATAAAGGTTGCGGTTATTTTTTGATTGCGACCTAAAGACAGAAACCCGGTCCGCTTGAAGCGGATCGGGTTTTTTTTCTTGCAACGTCCCTGATTTTACCCAGATCACTCCCTTAGCATAATTCCTTCCAATCATAATAGCATCTGCGTTAACCCGCTTATCGATTTTTGAACCGCAAACTTTAAGCATCAGGGTATTTCTGGGGGACTGACTTGGGTCGTGATAGCCTTTATAAAATAAGGGCTGTGGGTCTTGGGAAGGGTTTTTAGCTGTTATTTCCCGGCGTTATCCAGGTCATTTTGCATTTTTACGAAGGCTTTGAGGATGTCGGTAGCGGTAATGATGCCGACCAGTTTTTCTTTGTGGACCACCGGCAAAGCGCCAATTTTTCGTTTAGCCATAATCGCCGCCGCATCGGCGGCCCGTTGTTCGGGCTCAATGGTTATCACTCCCCGTTGCATGATGTTTTTAACCTTGCGGGTAGAAATTTGAACGGTTGTGCCATCCGGGTTTTCGACAATGGTTTTTTTGGGCCCCAGGATTTTTTTCAGGTCCCGGTCTGACAGGATGCCGACCAGCTTGTCTTTTTCCATTACCGGTAAGTGGCGAATGTTCTCGAAATGATACAAAAAGAATACCCGGTCCAATTTGTCGTTGGGCGTGACGGTGGTCAATTTGGTGGACATCAATTCTTTGACTTTCATAGCTGTCTTGCCCTCGCATGATTGTGGAATTTTGATCTTAACATACGGCAAATAAAAAGGGCATAACCCAATAATATCAGGGCGTGAGTTGTTCGAAGAAAAATTACCGAAAAATGGCGATCCTCTGTAGTAAAATCATAAAACTATTGAACTATTTATTTGGGAGAGGGGCCTATGAATTTATTTAGCAGGTTTACTTGTTTGGTTGTCACAATGTCTTTTTTAGTTTTATCTGCCGATCCCGCCTTGGCGAGTAACTGCATACAAAAAAGAAAAACTCCGCAAGCTCCCGGTAAGGTGTACAAACAAGCCAATCCACTTGAAGTCACTCCAGAAAATATTTCAGCAGGTAAAAAGATTTACACAAAAGGAGCAAAACCATTGCCTTGTATTCAGTGCCATGGCACCAACGGTAGTGGAAACGGAAAAATGGCAAACGGCATGACGCCCAAACCCAGGGATTTTTCATGTCAGGCAATGATGAAAGATATTCCCGATGGTCAACTGTTTTGGGTGATCAAGAACGGATCAAAAGGAACTGGGATGATGGGGTTCAAGACCCTCAAAGATGAACAGATATGGCAGGTTGTATCTTATATACGGCAGTTTTCCAACTAGCAGGACGGGGGTTATTCTGGCGCAGAGGACGAAATTTATGGGCGCATTTTTATGGGCTCTGGTTGGGATTGCGGCGGTATTTTCTCACACGCAGGTTGATGAGTATTTGAATCATGAACGGCTGACGGATTTATGCGCCAGGGATAATTACAATCCCGGAAATATATCCAGCCCTAAACTGGACCAGTTATTGCGTGACTTGAATGAACTGCGGTTGTCTGATGAAAGTATCAATGCAAGATCCGATAATTTGCAATGGATTGATTCCTGTACAGGGCGGGTTATGGTTGAAGTGAAAAGTCGCAGGTTCGAAAAAAAACTCCAGAAATCACCCTATAGAATCGGCAATGTAGATAAGAGATGAAAAATCAAAAATGAAATTTATCAATAAAAATATTGTCATAATTATAGCGTTGGTTTTGGCATACGCCACCATCTATTTGACGGCTGAAGATTTACCCGGTGTGATTCATTCGCTATTGGGTGTGTATGTCGAGGAGGATTTTTTTAACAAATACAGGTTCCCGGTTGCCATTTTGGCCTTTGTGTATTTCCCCATAATACGTGGGCTTAAAAAGAAGCTGGATTTATAACAGGGCTAACCGGCATCTCTTTTTCCAATGCATCAACTGTACTCTCGGCAAGGATCAGTTCTGCGTCAACATAGCTTTATGAACTTTCAGGGACCGATTGCAGTTCTACGGTGAAACAACTTCCCTCACCGACCTTGCTTTCTACCGTTATCCTGCCCCCCATGAGTTGCAATTGTTTCTTGGCTATTGCCAGGCCTAACCCGGTGCCGCCCTTTTTACCTCCTTCGCTGTCTTGCTGAAATGCATCGAAAATTTTGTCTTGGCTTTTATTGGGAATGCCCGCCCCGGTGTCAATGATATCAAAATGGTATTGGTTTTTGTCCAACGCGGTTATAGAAAATGAAACTTCCCCTGAACCGGTGAATTTCACGGCATTGCCCAGAATATTGACCAGAATCTGGCGCAACTTGGTTTGATCGCCGACCACCAGAACCGGGGCAGAAAACCCCTTGACCGTGAACTGCAATCGTTTTTGCTGGCAACGCAGCTCGAACAGGCCCGTAAGGTTAGCAACCATCTCGCTAAGATCAAAATCGTTGGAATTCAATTCCATCTTTCCTGCTTCAATCTTGATATGTCCAGAATCTCGTTGATCATTGTCAACAGATTCTTGCCGCTGGTATCGATGGTCTTTAGGGCCTTTCTGGTATCCGGGTCCAAACTCTTTTTTCTGAATAGTATCTGGGAGTAGCCCAGAACAGCGTTCATGGGGGTACGAATCTCGTGGCTCATATTTGCCAGGAATAAGGATTTAGCCAGGCTGGCTTTTTCTGCATTATCTTTGGCTACCAAGAGTTCTTCCTCAAATGCCCTCTTTTCAGTTCTATCGGTCACAAGCCCAAAAAATTTATCCTCTTCTTCGCTCGCGATCCTGCTGATCTGAAGGTCCATTGGAAAAGTACTGCTGTCTTTTCTTAAACCTGTAACTTCCCGGCCGATACCAATTATTCTGCCTATGCCGGAATCGATATAATTTTTGATATAACCGTCATGGTGACTCCGATCAGGTTCGGGCATGAGTGTTTTGATATTTTTACCTAGAACTTCACTGCTGGCATAGCCAAACATTATTTCTGCGGCAGGGTTAAACAGTTCAACCACACCTTCTGTATTAATGATAATAAAGCCACTGGGGGCTATATCAACAACTCTTTGGAACTTGGCCTCTTGGCTTTCGCGTAGCCGTATTGCTGCATCATAAAGATTCTGGCCCATGCCTATCAAGGCTCTTGCGAGTACATCGGTTTCCGTAGTACTGGTAACACTACTACTACTAGGCCTGTAACTCCCACTGGCGATCCGCTATGCCAGCAAAACCAGTTCGGAAATGGGGCGGGTGATGCCTCGAGTGATGGTGAAGCCTAAAAACCCGCTCAGGGCAAGCGCGACAAAAAGCAGGGCCCAAAGCGTTGAGGTTAGATCGTCATTAAGTTGTTTGGATAAATCCATATCCGATTGCAGTAGTTTTTTCTGGTTCGCTGCCATCGCATTAAGCTCTGCCTTGATGGCAAAAGCAATGGGCGCAGCTTTGGTTCCCAACCAGAGGTTTGCCACATTCCATTCCACACCGGAGCGAACCTCGAACATTTTCTGTGGCAAAGGAGCAAAAGTCGTTCTCGTATCGGAGAACTCCTCAAACAGGGCCTGTTGAGCGGGAGTCAAGCTCCCTTTGTTGGCGGTCAAGTCACCAAAGCGCGTGATATTTTTTGCCCACATGACATCAAATTTGTCTTTAAATTCCTTGTCGCCGGAAAGCAGGTAAGCGCGGATATTTGCCAGAGAACGCGCCGTTGTGCCACGGATGTCGGCCATCATGCCAAGCAGGGCTTTGCGTTTGGGGCTGTCTTTCAGTTTTGTTTCTATATTGATGATCTGGGTGATGCTGTTCACCAGAACAGCGGCCTGCGGTGCGGCATCTTCAAATAGGATTTTATTGGCCGGCAGATTGTCTAAGGTCTGGGAAATGTCTTCGATTTCTTTTTGGAAAAGCCTGAACTCCTTTAACTTTGTTTCAATGATTTTGAGCCGTTCCTGGTTTTTCGGGTTGGTCCAGTTTTTAGAAAAACCCTATAGGGCTTTTAAGGAAGGGTCTATTTCGTCGGACCAGGCTTTGACGCGTTCCGCCCTAAACTTGTCTTTTCCCAACAACATCCAGCCGCGCAAAGCCGCAAGAGAATGGTTGATGCCGTTGAGCATCATCAGGCTGGCACGCGCAGTGGGAACACGCAAATCCATAACCTTTGTAGAAATTGCGGTGGTTTTTCCTATTTGATTAAAAGTGATGAACACCACTCCAATCAAAATAATTATCACCAGCGCAAACCCCAAACCGATTTTATTACCAATCTTTAGGTTGCGGTATATTTACAACATGGTTTGCTACCCTTATTTTAGATAGGAGCTATGAATCCAGCCGGGTTGTTCCAACTGTTTAGATACAGAAAAAGCAAGAGCCATGCCGTAAAATTTATAATCCATAAGTCGTTGCTTGGGAACGTGTTATAAAAATCCTGAGCTTTTTTTGTTTTTATTTGTAAGTTTTATCTTACACGGTTAGCAGGATTTGTAACAAGGTTTATACTGTTGGGGCTGGGTTTGCTGGAATATAAAAGGATATTCTGGCTTTGCGGGATGATGGCTATAAACTGGCTACGGGGGTCAAAATCGGAACTAATTCACATTGCACGCGGCCGTAGTTTTTGAATAACTTCCTATCACCGCACTCCGTGTGCTCTCGAGCTGGAACTCGCACAGTCCGTAATTTTTACAATCCTCCTTTGTCTCCGCCCAAATCGGATGGGAAGGCGGATAGCGTAAAGTGACAGCTGTAGCAGCAATTAATTTGTCCACATATTTTTTGAAGGATTGCAACTGCTCGGAGCATCGTTGATTGTGAGTCTTGCCTTTCCACGCAAATCCCTTGTCAATACCGCAGGCAGTAGCAACATTGCGATAAAGGTCCACAGGAAATTTTTTGTGTGGGTAGAAACAATCCTCAGTCAACATCCAGCAAAAGTGGTGGTCTATCCTTTTAGGGCCTCTGTTCCATGAAGTGATGAAGGAACCTAACTGTTTAATCGCCTTCCGACATTCCGGTGTGGGTACGTCATTGTTGTGCCCTTCGTCTTTGTTTGTTGACTTGCCAAATATACCGGCGACCAACGTGCGGGATTCCTTTTGATCGATTAAAGGCGATGCAGGTGAGATGGATGGCGCAACGATGTGTCTATTTCTGGCTACAGTTGGAAGGGCAGACAATGTGGACACCGATGCCAATTGATAGAGGGGACCTACAGTAGTCGAACCGGGATTAATATTTTCCGCCACATAGGGTGAGCCACATAACATCAGGACTGCAAATACCGCAATAGCACATGATCGTTTCATGACTGCGTCCTTGCAATAGTTAAAATGTCGAATCGGTAGCAGGTCATTTGACAACGGGTAGCCGCATGGCGGAGAAATCGTACCGGATATTTTTCCGGTTTTCCATTGAAGTGAAAAAAGCGTATTCGCTATTGGCCTGAATCAAATAAACCTTATCTGGATGCTGGGTGGTCAACTTTTTGAATTCATTAGGAGAAGTTAACCATGTTTTTCCAGGGCTAGAAACCAGGTCCAGTATTAATTTGTCGGTATCGTAAGCAACATTTAATTCGACGAGACGGTTGGCATAAAACAGCGCCGTCAATCTAGGGTTATACGGTTGGAGACGGTAGTTACCAATTCTCTGTTTTTCCGGGGTGTTGAGATTTATAATAGCGGCCAGTTCCCGTATTTCTTTAGTGCTGTGCGCCAGAGTGACTTTAGCCTGGAAGGGTGTGGCGTTTACGAACAGGGCCGTTGCGGCGATAATTCCGGTCATTATGACCAGTGCTTGATTTCTTTTGTCAGGCCCCAGCCACTCAGAAATAGTTTTCGCAGTGATAATGGCGAGAGCTGGGAATATCATGAATAAATAACGGAGCACCTGGTTTTTGGCCGCGCTCATCACCAAAAAGGTGAGCACAGGCCACAGGAAAAGTAATAAGAAGGTCCTGTCTTTTTCTTTAAATCCACGTTTGCCAAATTGTGCCAGACCTATCAGTGTGAATGGGAGCCAGGGCCAGTAATTTTTTAAAAAGTCTTTTGCGTAACCCAGAAAATAAAAAGGCTTGTTTCCACCAAAATATCTTCCGCTAAAAATTAGTCCGCCAAAGTGAGCGTCTATAAACCCCTGTCCGTAATACTGCCAGTTGATAAAATGCCAACTGAACCCTAAAAGGAAGGCAATCAGACATCCCGACAAAAACCAGGGGTTGATGATCTCTTTCCATTGCCGAGTGAAAACTAAAAAAGCACCAACGATTGCGAGAGGAAAAAGCCCAAGGATGCTTTTAGTCAATACGGCACAAGAGATTGCCAAGCCGAAAATAAGATACCAGGGCTTGAGATCCCGGGCTTTAAAGAAAGCGTAAAATGCCAGTGTAACAAAAAATGTCAGAGGAATATCGAGCATACACCGACGTGCAGCATCCACAAACATGCCTGGAAAAAGTAAAATAAAGGCGGAGGCAAAAGCGGCCCAGGAATCTTTAAAGAGCAGCAAGCTCAACCGGTAAGTCATGAGGACGATCCCGGTTCCAAACAGGGCTGAAGAAAAAATCGCTGAATAACTGGAAACCCCAAATATGCTGAAAGCCAAAGCCATTAACCAGAAGGGCAGGGGGGGGTTGTCAAAAGCTGGGGTCCCAGCGAATGTGATATCCCAGAGAGACCCTGAGTTTAGGACTTCCTTTGCCTTCTGGGCGTAATAGATGTCATCGTAAATTGTGATGCCGGTATCCAATTGCCGACCCAGGAATATTAAAAGTGAAGCAAAAATCAGGAATGATATCTGGAGCTTCTTGTTGTTCAGTGCGGAGTTCAAGTCAGAGGGTGTAGGTGATTGAGGGGTGGAGGTGAAAGTGAGCGCTGAAAATCAAAATGGTGCCAAGCGCAGAGCAGTCATTATAAGCATTGATTTCATGGATGCTTAAGCTTGAAAAAGTTAAATAACCCTCGCAATATAATAGTTTCATGAAAAAAAGTCACTCATAATTACTAAACTCTACTTCCGAAACTAATTCAGCAAGTTGATGATATAAGCGGTTATCCAGAATCAACAAAGGGCCAACCCTTTGGGTCAACCCTTTGTGTTATATGGTCGGGACGAGAGGATTTGAACCTCCGACCCCTTGACCCCCAGTCAAGTGCGCTAACCAGGCTGCGCTACGTCCCGAATTTAATGGTCCTCGAATGTGTGGCGGGATGCGTTGATTGTTTCCAAGTCAAATTACATCTCGTGGTATTTTTCAAAATAGTGGATCGCAATGGCGATGTCAATAAAATAGGGCCGTAAATAAAGCGCAGAACCTGTTTTTTTTTGCCTATCGCATCTTCTATGCTACCATCTCTAACTCTATGAAATTTTAAGAGTTTTTGTCCGCTACCCTTGGCCGTTAGCGGAAATCACCGGATAAAAGAGTCTCACAAACCCATTAACGGAAACTTGCAATATGGTTATGAAAGTGGTCAATGTTCGGGATGCGGTTGAGTTCAACCCCGAAAAGATGAAAAAAATCAACCTGTTTGATACGGAACATTTCTTTTGTGATATATACTGTCTTGAGCCCGGTCAGTTCCAGAAAGTCCATTCCCATGCGGGGTCCGACAAGGTTTATTATGTACTGGAAGGGCAGGGTAAAGTGACTGTGGGCGAGCAAGAAAAAGTGCTCGTACAAAATGAAATTACGATGGCTCCATCTGGCCAGGATCATGGCGTGGTCAACCATACCAGTGATAAACTGGTCATCCTTGTCTTCATGGCCCCCAAACCCCACTAGGCGCGGGGCCAACTGGCAATAGCTTTTTACTGCTGGCAACGATACTCTCGGCTTAAAAAGTCGTTGCTTAATTCCAATCCCTTCGTTGAAGGGGGTTATTGATGAACCCCTCTTTTTCAAAGAGGGGCTGGGGTGATTTACAACTTATTAGGCAGACATTGAAATGATTTATCTGGTTTTTCCGACATCCTGGCATCCTTCGCAACCTTATCTGAGTTTGCCCAGCCTCAAAGCGTTTCTCAATAAACACGGGGTTCACGATGTGGTTCAACGTGATCTGGCGATTGAACTGCTCAATGACCTGTGTACCTGGGAAAAAACCAAACCGCTTTACGAACGCATCATCCGCGAACTGAACGAACTGAGTTCCCGGCCCCGGCTCACGCAGGTGGAAGCGGAAAAGTTCAACAAGCTCAGAGAAGCCGAAGAGATTGTCATGGCCCTAAAAGACCAGATCGACTCGGCTGTGGCCTCGCAACGCAGTCAGGAGTTTTATGACCTTGATCAATATATGGAAAACCTAAAGATCATGGATGTCTGGCTGGACAATATTTTAGCGCCGTATTATCCCTCGCAGTTGACGGTTATTGGTAGCCAGATGCGGTTTTCTCCGTACTCTTCCCAAGAGGTGATCGACTCTTTCAATCATCCGGAAGAAAATTTCTTTTATGATTTGTACGAGCAATGGTATCTGCCGGGCATTCTGGCAGAGGACATCGACATTCTCGGCATTTCCATCACTTCGGTGGAACAAATTATTTCGGGTCTGACCCTGGCGTATCTGGTCAAGAAGAACCGGCCCGAAATTCATATCACTATCGGGGGAAGTGTGTTCACCAAGCTGGTGGATCGCTTGGAGAGTGAGGGTTCGCATCTTTTTAACTTTGTCGACAGCTTCGTCGTGCATGAGGGCGAGACACCGCTTCTTCGCTTGGTCGAACACCTTCGTGGGGACGGCGACCTGAGTAAAGTGCCCAACCTGGTTTATCGGCAGGACGGACAGGTTAAAGTGAACCGGCCTTTCGCCAAGGAAGAACTCAACGCTTTGCCGACACCGGATTTCGATGGTCTGCCGCTGGATCTTTATCTTTCCCCGGAACGGGTTTTGCCGGTGATGGGTTCGAGAGGGTGTTATTGGGAGAAATGTGCCTTCTGTTCCATTCCTTTTGATCACATGACTTTTCATGTGCGCTACGCCGAGAACGTGGTGAATGATTTTAAAACCTTGCAGGAAAAATATAATTGCAATAATTTCTTCTTCACCGATGAGGCACTCCCCATCAATTTTCTCAGAACCTTTGCGGCAAAAATTATTGAGGAGAAAGTCGATGTGCAGTGGACGGGCGAACTCAAGTTTGAAAAAAGCCTGCTAAGAGACGACCGTATGGACCTGTTATATAAATCCGGTTGCCGTAAACTTATTTTTGGCCTGGAGTCTTACAACCAGCGGGTTCTGGATTCCATGAAAAAGGGTGTTGAGCTGAGTTGGGTCGATGAAACGGCGGAACGATGCATGAAGTTGGGCATCGCCATGCATTTTTACCTGATTTGCGGATTCCCGACCGAAACCCGTGAAGAGGTGATGGACTCGATCAACTTTATCCTCAATAACCAGCGTTTGCTCGACTCTCCCGGCTTTTCTGCCATCCTCTCCCAGTTTGACCTGGAACGAGGTGCGCCGATTGAAAAAAATCCCATGGAGTGGGGGATCACAAAACTGTATACCCCGCCGGAACATGATTTGAGCCTGGGTTATTCTTATGAAACAACAATAGGGATGAACTCGGAAGAAACCAATGAACTGTATCAGCAGTTGATCGAAAAGTTGGGGCGTGAGGTGATGACTTTTCCGCACAATTATTCCCTGTCTGACGGCCTGCTTTATCTCGCCCACCACCAACGCAATTCTTTGACCGAAAGACTCCTCACTCCAGCGTGACGCTGGACTCAGCTAGAAAAACCTGATTAACCACAGATGAAAATTCCTCCCTGACAAGGGGGAGCTTTAATGGACCCCTCTTTTACAAAGAGGGGCTGGGGTGATTTAGAAATTCTCATGCTATATTCAGGTTAGTCTGCCAAGTTGCATGACGCTAGGCTTGATGGTGTTCCTCTAGCTCTACTCGCGCCTCTTTAAAAATCCCGAACGAGGACTGTAAAATCAGTCCGGCGATGACAACCCCGACTGCCAGGTCGGGCCAGTGTGACTCCGTTCCGGCCACTGCTACTGCGGCCACTAAAACTCCCAGGTTAGCCAATACATCGTTGCGTGAACATAACCAGGCTGAGCGCATATTGATATCATCATCTTTAAAGCGCAGGAGTGCATAGGCGCAGAACAGGTTGGCGGTCAGGGCCAGTCCACCGACAATGCCCATTGCCGAGGCATCGGGGAGCACCTGATGGCTAACTCGATAAATAGCGGAACCTAAAATGCCGAGCGCAAAAACGCTCATGATGATTCCTTTAAGAATCGCGGCGCGGGTTCGCCAAACCGGGTCATGCTGAATCACGAAAAGGGAGAACCCGTATATTGCCGCATCGCCCAGCATATCGAGGGCATCGGCCATCAAGGCGTTGGACTGGGCCAGCCACCCGGCAATGCCTTCGACAAAAAACATGATGAGGTTGATAACGAGTACCAGCCAGAGAACTTTCCGCTTGGCACCGTGCGCGAGTTCCTCTTCTATTTCGCAACAGCCATGACTCATATCAGGCCCCTTTTCTCCGCAGTCGAGTGATGATCAAAGACAGCAGATAGAAAGCCCCCGCAAGGAGAATGATGGTGGGGCCGGGGGGCAGATCGGGTTGATAAGATAACGCCAGACCTCCTGTGGTGAAAGCCACCCCGAGAATCGTAGCCAATAGCATCATCAGGTTCAATGAACGCACATAAAGACCAGCTACCGCCGCCGGAAGCGTTAACAGGGCGATCACCAGAATCAGCCCGACAATCTGAATCAATATGACGACGGTCAAGGCAACGAGAATGAGAAAGAGTAAATAAAACCTCTCGACAGGAATGCCGCGCAGACGGGCAAACTCTTCGTCGAACGATACCGCCAGAAACTGTTTATAAAATAGAAATACGATGAGCAGGATCAGGACATCTAATGCGGCGATCCAGAAAAGGTCATCTGAAGAGATCATCAAAATATTGCCGAACAAAAAACTCATGAGGTCGATGTTGTAGCCGGGAGTTTGCGAGATGAACAATATTCCGATAGCCATACCTCCCGCCCACAATGCGCCGATGACGGTATCTTCCTGCTGTTGCAGTCGCAGGCTCACCCAACCAAGGATCATCGCAAAAACCAGGGCCGCGACCAACGCGCCCTCAATGGGAGGTCTGCCGAGATAATAGGCGATGCCCATTCCTCCTAATACCGAATGGGCGATGCCGCCAGCAAGATAACCGATGCGTTTGACCACAACATAAGAACCCACCACGCCACAGGCCACACTGGCGAGGATGCCGCCAATGATAGCGTTTTGCATGAAAGCCTGGGAAGAAACCGCCGCTAAAAAATCAGTCATAATTTATTTTTCATCCCCATGGTGGTGGTGCACCATATGCATAGGACTGCCATACATATTTTCAATCGTTTCTCCTGTCAGCTCTGAAGTGGGGTGGCAGATGAGGGTGCGGTTGATGCAGGCTACCCGGTCGATATATTGCGAGATAAAACCGATGTCGTGAGTCACCACGATGATGGTGACATTTTCATTCAATTGCTTGAGCAGATCAAAAATATCCTTTTCAATTTTCATGTCGACGTTAGCGGTGGGCTCATCGAGAATCATGATTTTTGGTTCGCAGGTGAGGGCTCGGGCAATAAGAACCCTTTGCAATTGCCCGCCAGAGAGAGAGCCGATAGCTCGTTCACGCAGATCCAGAATTTCGACATCGTTCATGGCTTTTTCGGCAACGAGCTTATCGGCTTTATTGAAAAAACCAATGCTCGAAGTTTTGCCCAAACGCCCCATCAAAACCACCTCTTCCACACTGATCGGGAAATCCCGGGAAAACGGTGTCAACTGGGGCATATAACCGATGTCCTTGACAGACTGAAAGGGAGGTTTTCCGAGAACCTCAACGGAACCTTTCTCGGGAGTTAAAACACCCATGATGATTTTCAGCAAAGTGGTTTTTCCGCTGCCGTTCGGCCCGACCATGCCAATGAATTCGTTGCGCTGGATATCGATCTCGATATCTTCAAGTATTTTTGGGCCGCCATAACTGAAATGGAGGTCCTTTATTTTAATGACCGGATCATTAGTCACTGTGATGCTCCCGAAATGGCGGTCGCCGTACGCCGCATATTATCCAGATAATCTTCTGCCAGGGGGTCCATTTCACGGACGCTGGCACCCATCATTTTTGCGATTTTTTTCGCAATAGAAAGACTGAATTGTTTTTGTACAAATATTACCTTAATGCCGAGTTTTTTTCCCCTGGCAATTATTTTTTGCAATGACCGGGCTCCGGGTTCTTTGCCTCCGGCTTCAATGGAAACCTGTTCGAGGCCATAGTCTTGGGCAAAATAAGACCAGGCGGGATGAAATACCATGAAGCGGCGGTTACCGCTTCTTGCGAGAATTTCGCGGATCTCTTTGTCGAGTGCGTCCAGATCATTGTGGAAGGCCCGAAGATTTTGAGCAAAGTATTTTTCCTGATCGGGTTCGATACGGGCAAGGGTTTCTGCGATTTTTTCTGCCATGACCCTGACCTTTGCCGGGCTGGTCCAGATATGCGGGTCGCCGTGCGAGTGATTGTGGTCATGCCCTACTGCCCGGTTTTTTTCATCGTGTAACGCAATAAACTGCAAGTTGGAGTAGGTGGATTGAATCCGGTCGATCCAAATGCTTTCAAATGGCACACCGATGCTGAAGTATAGTTTTGCCTGGGACAAAAGACTCATCTTTTTCGGGTTGGGGTTAAAAGTCGCAGGGCTTTCGCCGGGGCCGACCATGACCTCAACCTTGACATGCTCTTTGCCAATTCGTTCGACAAAATATTTCTGCGGCAAGATGCTGACAAAAACCGGGATGGGTTCTGCCCAGCCTTTATCAGGGCAATATAATAGCGTTATCAGGGCAATTATAAATGCGCCTGCTTTAAGGAGATGTTTCATAGTTCAATATTTTTTAAGGGGATTGCTACACTAGTTATGCCGAGAGCTTTGCGCAACTTGAGCTTTTTCATTGATCCTCCCCTCTTATGAGGGGAGGCCTGGAGGGGTGTGGATTTTTTTTTGACGGAATTCATAATCCAACCCACCCCTAACCCCTCCCTATGAAGGGAGGGGGAATTTATGTTCAGCTTTTTCGACTTACGCAAAGGTCACTGTCCTGCAAGGATGACACGAAAAACATTTTTCGGCAACTCGTGGTTCTTAAAAGAAGCTTCCCCAATTGAAGTGATTCCTCAGCTTGAAGTGCAGAGTGAAATCGTTGTTTCTATAAGAACTCAATGGCAGTTCAAGGCCAACAGACACCAGCCAGTCACTGGCAGGATGCCATAGGTGGATGCCGGGTAAAATCGCGAGCACGTCGTTTTCTTTTTCCAGGCCGCTTAGAATCTGCTCTGAAATTATTTCCAACGAAACAACGGGCACAACGGATTGCGTGGGTCTGGGGGCGGCGATGCCATCGCCGGTTCCCTCAATGAAAGAATAGCTCACTCCAAAGGCGAACTCCGCTTCGGTTTCGGTAGGCCCCGATACGACAGTTTCAAGTTCGACATTGGCTCCGAAATACCAGTTTCTCCAGGCTTGATCGAGAAACAACATGGCTCCGAGTTTTGTCTGTCCTTCCCCAAACCCGCGTTCTTTGTTTCCGGTCGGCAGTCCAACGCTCAGAGCCGCAGTTATAACTTGCTCGGCCTCATTGAGAAACGCATATTTGATCGGCCAGAGTTCAATGTCTCCGATGGCGTAGCGATCGTTATCGTTGCCCGTGTCAGAGAAAGGGATGAATATTTCCGAGCCAAAATTATAATCATCGCCCCAGGAGGAGGCCAATTCCAGCGCCGATTCAAAGGCGAAGCGCTTTTCCCCGCCTTCCTCTTTCTGGAAGTCATCACGAAAAAACATGTTGAGACTTTGCTCGTCCTCAATATGAGCATGATGAAGGATGATGGGTTCGCTGATTGCACCCGAAAAAGGTGCGTTCACTTCATGGGCAAATGCGGCACTTGGTGCTGACAGAATAAAAATCGTACAGAGAATAAATGACTTCATAAATACCTAGGAGATTGAATTCTCACATTTCTTCGCAGTTCTAGCTTGCATTCCCTGATGTTCAACTTAGTAATTGATACGCAGGCCTAATTCTGCTCCTCGTCCGGGCTCTGGGGCGAAGTTTCTGAAAAACGATGTGGAGTTGCGGATATTCTCATCCAGCAAATTGTTTCCCTTGGCAAACAGCAAGAACTCCGCCCCTTGAAAGTCCAGAATATGATAACGCGTATTTAGGTTCAGCAACGCATATCCGGGTGTGGACGCTTCGTTAGCCCCTGGGGCATTTTGAGCTTCGCCACGAGTCAGGCGCAGGCTCGAGTTCCAGTTTTCCACGGCATAGTCCAGCTGAAATCCCCAACGTAATGGCGGCATTTGCGGGACATCGCCAAGGGTGGTGAACCTTCCACGCGTGAAGTCGCTAAACAGGGTCAAACCCATCAGTCCGTTCTCGTTGTTCATTAACGAAAAGATTAGCTTGGCTTCATACCCCATGAAAATGGCATTGGCCTGTTGCGTCAATACCTCTGGCTCTCCATTTACAAAAGCTCCCGTCCGTTGTTGGGTGATGTAGTCGTTCGCCCAGTTGTGAAACAAATCCAGTTCAAAGGTCACCCTGTCTGCTTTGAATTTATAACCGAGGTCTAGATTGTAGGCGGTTTCTTTGCCTAAGTTTGCGTTGCCCCGCTCGAAAGCACGTGTGGCTTCATGAGAACCACTGAAATACAACTCTTGAACCTGGGGTGCACGTTGTGAGCGGGTGATGGCAATGTTGAAGGCATTTTTCTTATCCATTTTCCACAAGCCCGAAGTCGATAAGCTGATCGGCGTGAAACTTCGGAAAGGATTGGCAGAAGCCTCCGGGTCCAGTGTGGCGTGTTCCACCCGAATCCCCAACTGCGCTTCCACCGGCCCCACATCGAAAGATTCCTGAGCAAAGGCCGCAAAGCTATTGACTTGGGACCTTGGCACAAGGGCTTCATTGTCCTGGACCTTCACAGCTGAAAACTGGCTGGCAATTGCATGAAAACCGACTACACCTTTCAACGGCCCTAGAGGTATATGCGGCACTTCTATCCTTCCTTCATAAGTATCATTGGTGAATTGGGCTTCGACCTGGTTTTCCACTATTTCCTGATGCTGGTAATCGGTATAGCTCATGTGCAGACGGATATCTTCACTAAAAAACCTGAACGGTTTTTTCAGGGTACTTTTGAAATCGTACTTTCTCTGTTTGAGCTCAACGCGAATGATCTCGGCACCCTCTGTGCCATTGGGCGGAATACCATAATTGTTGTCGAGAAAATTACCTGAAAGACCAACAAAACCCGGGTCTCCTATCAGTGAAAAACCCGCCGACCCGCTGACTGAATTTGAGGAACTGTTGCTGAGGAAACCTTGTGGGTTTTGAGTGATCACCAGGCTCGGCTCACTCACCTGGGCGCGAGATACATCTATTGCCTGGGAACCAATTTTGACATTGCCCCGGTTCCGGTAAAATCCATCGAGGTGATAGGCAAAGTGATTCTTGCCTCCTTCCAGTTTTACTGCCGTAGAGGTTTCGTTCGAAACTGAGTTGAAGCGTTGCTCCAGTGCTCCCCCGGCTATTTCATCAGGAACTTCTTCCAGAATTCGACCGTCGATGATATTGACTATCCCTCCAATGGCACCGCTACCATAGAGAAGAGTTGCCGGTCCTCGCAACACTTCGACACGATCCGCCAAAATGGGAACTGAGCCTGAGGCATGGTCGGGACTCATTTGCGAGACATCGTTGACACCCAGACCATTACTCAGTACTCGCACCCGAGGGCCGCTCTGGCCGCGAATGACCGGAAGACCAACACCTGGCCCGAAAGACTGGCTATGAATGCCCTGCTCAAGGCTGAGGGTTTCGCCAATGGTGCCTCCTGATTTCAAACGCAGCTCTTCACCGCTTAATACATTGACCGGAGTCGGAATGTCGGATAGTTTTTGTCGCATCGGTTCCGACACAAGGATTTCATCAAGAGTAATCGGGGAAAATTTTTCCAGATTTTCAACGGGCTTGTCCTGAGAAAAACCGGGAGAAGCTACCATGACATAAACGATCAAGATAATAAAAATACGCAAAGATTGAAACATAATTCCTCCGTTAATCGGGCGTAAGTAGAGTTATCTCTGTGGAACCAGAGTTTTTCTACGCCGAAGTTTTTGGGTTTTGGAAAATAGAAAGGTTAAACGGAGAAGGCGGGAGGAGCCCGGCTCAAAAAAGCCGTGAAAAGAATCGCTGTGGTCTGCGCTTCTGGGGTTTGTGGCTGGAATTCTTTGAAGAGGCTATTAAAAGTTTCAGGCAGAAAGTCGCTTTGGTCCAGGCTTACTTGGCTCCATTCGCAACTGAAACAGTCTTCGTGATCGTCATGTAAATCTAGCTCATGGCTATGCAGAACCGAACTGAAGCCGAGCAGAACACCCAGGCTCAGTATGAGAAGACAAGCTGTAAGAGTTTTTTTCATGTCGACAGTGTAATTGATAATTGCTAAAATGGTACACAATGCTCACTTTGATGTCAAGCGGGGGAATTGGGTTCGAAAATTAAATGAGCCAGAGCAAGGCAAAGGGCAGGGCGAATAAAAATAAGCCTATCAGTATATTGATGATCTGGAGCAGAAAGATGCTGTCGGTGATGGGGGCGATCATGACTTGGGTGCCGACCCGGCGCACAGCATGTTCGATATCGGCGGAGGTGATTTCGTCCTTGTCTCTTTTGTGCAGTTCTTCCATCACCTCATCCAGGAAAAAAAAGCGTAC
>CAZEBI010000010.1:24054-29631 GCA_964510355.1 uncultured Nitrospina sp.
TAACGCCTTGAGTATGACCGCAAATAAGAGCCCGGAAGAAATGCCGGTTAACCCTCCGCGTTGCCGCAACTTTTGCCGCAGGTCATTGCCGATCTGGTCATATTTTTGCGCCAGCTCATGTTTGGGAATATTTTTCTGGAATTTTGGGAAACGCCCAATCACTTCACGTGTCAACCAGTCGAGCAATTCTTGCAACCCTGATAACGCTTGCCGTAACTTTTTTTCCAGAAGATGAAGCCCGCAGGCTACCCAGCCGTGCAGTACACCCAGGCCAAGATAACCCCCTGCTACCAGGACGAGAATTATTCCTTCCAGCCAGGTGTTCCACTCGGTGACATCGAGCACCTTGACGTCAAATACAAGGATGGCAAGAGCGCCGAAAGTAAAACCCGTAATACCGAACAAAAAAAGATTTTTGAAGGTGCCGAGCAGAAGGTCTTTGAAAAACCCGAACCAGAAATCGAGGACTTGTTGTTTGTTCATTCGATATGGATGGAAAGAATCAGGTCTCCGCGTTTGTCATCCTGTTCTTTTCCTTTATTGCGTATGCGAAGCTTTCCGCCGGACGGAAAGTTCGGCGGGATGCGCACCATCAGTTGTTCTGTGTTGCCGTTGACCTGATAGGAAATTTTCTTGTGCGCCCCGTTGAGCGCCTCCACAGGCGGGATGGAAAGATAAAAATCCATATCCAGGGATTCTTTTTTTCCAAACATTCCCTTTAAACCCTCCGCCATTGGATTGCCGGTTTTTGGTCGAACCGTTGAGCCCGATTGAGCCTGCTTGTTCTGGTTCATTTTATGTAGTGCGTACAAGGACGAGCCGATAACCTGAACCAGCTTTAAACCCATGCCTATTCTTCCAATAGGGCCGGGTACCATTCTGAGGATTCTTCCCAACCCGCCCAGAGCACCGCCGAAAAAAACAGTCTGAAAAAACGTGTTCCCGGAACGAAAGCCGGAGCGGCTGAACTCACGATTGAGTTCTTCAAAAATTTCCCGGGCATTTTCACCCCTAAACATGCTGGCAAAAATGTCTTCCTGGGAATAGTTGAAATCAGACGACCCTGTGGTGTGCCCGGCCTGGTGACCCGCCCGAAACCGATCGTACTCGTTCTTCTTCAACGGATCGCTCAATACTCCATAGGCTTCTGTGATCTCTTTAAACTTTTCTTCGCTTTTGGGGTCATCCGGGTTGCGGTCCGGGTGAAGCTCAAGAGCCAGCTTGCGAAACGATTTTTTAATTTCCTCCTGGCTTGAACCTTGGGAAATATTCAGGGTGGAGTAGTAGTCCTTTTTTGTTCGACGGGGCATGGGTGCTACATTCCCAGCTTCTGAGGGTAGATGGCTTCTGCTAGCGCAGGGCCTTCGAGCCGGGTTTTGCGCTCTGTGGTGGAGACCAGATAGGTCTGGTCCGAATGCAGGCGCTGTTTCAAGTTTTCAAAATGAACTTTAATAGGTTTAGATGAAGCATCCGGTTTCTGCGGGGCGATTATAAAATACTTTTCCCCTAATACATCGCGGTATTTGCGTTTCATATCTATTTTATAGGCCTGATAACCGGAAAGAGCCTCCGCTCCGGCATAAGGCGTTGCGTTCAAAACTTTATAGTGGTCAGGAATATAAACATTGGCGAAATAATCCGAGCCAAGAGAATGATGGACCGTGGTCTTGACCTTTAAAACCCGCAGGTTTTCCTCGGTAGAAGTCATATCCATTTCTACCCAATAGGCCCGGTCATGAAAATTAAGGTTTTCGAGAAATACGATGCCATACAAGGCGTTGAACTTGAACTGCAAAAAAATGCCTAAAAATACCCAGCCAAAGATTCTCCAGAATTTTCTCACTGCGATAAACCTCGTCCTTTTTTGACCTTCAACGAAAAAGGTGGAATGGATATTATTCCTTCGGGAAATTATTATCCGGGAATCGCAGGGCAAAAGCAAACCCATGCATCACCTTCACTTACAAACACTCACGCAATATGCGGACTGGCAGAAAAATTTGGAATGGGATCATTGCACGGTAATCCGAAATTAATTTCACACGATTGTGACCCATTATCGGTATAGACCGGTTGACAGGTTTACAGCCAAAATGGTAGAAAAACCGATCTTTCATTAAAATGTACAGACCTTAGAATAACAAGGTAATTTTCAGCTATAATTATTCGGTATTGTTCTTAAAAAATCTCATCATTTGAACTATTGTCATAAACCGGTTCCCTGGGAGACCTAGCGATGAAAACCATTCAACAAAAAGTATATGGGGCTATTGCCATCTTGTCTATTTTGGTGATTGTTTCCGGCTTTGTGATTGATCATTTTTCATCCAAAATCGCCGAGGACACGAATATCATCGAGGCGCTTGGACGGCAAAGAATGCTTTCCCAGGCCATGGGAAAAGCCGCCTTCGGTTATGCCATGGCCAAAGGCCGCTTGAAAATTATAGAGAACAAAACCCAGACTTTGGACTCCTACATCACCAATATGCGGGGTGCTTATGCCAAAACGATTATAAAAACCGCAAAATCCGTCAAGCTGGCTATCAGTATGAACCCGGCAGGGGAGCCGCACCCCGCCGTACCGTTTCCGGCAACCTTCACCCGGTTGGTCAATGAGAAATTTGGTAAAGGGAGCGACCTGACGGTGGATATCATTTCAGAGCAACCGATCAATCCCGCGCAAAATTTAAAAACAGACCGGGACCGGATGGCCAATGATTTTTTAAAGAAAAATCCGGGTAAAATCTTTACCCAGACTTTTGAGGAAAATGGAAAAATGTATGTTGGCATGTATACGGCTGACCGGGCTGTGGTGCCAGTTTGTGCGAACTGTCATTCCAGGATGATGGGCAAGGATTTTAAAGTGGGAGATATGCTGGGCATTCGCAGTTATAAAACGGTTTTTTCTGAAAATGTTGCGATCGGAAGAGCTGAATTGAGTGTCCAGTTGGATGAATATGAAAACGCAAAAAAAATATTCGCTCAGACCTTGCAGGCCGCAAAAACTGGGGGAGAGTATCCTGCCGACCTGAAAATGACAGAGATGGCAAGGTTGCAAGCTATTGAAGACCCGGACATACAGAATATAATCATCTCGATCGAAAAGCAGTTTGAAAAATTTTCCCGGTCTGTGGGTAGCCTCGTCCAGTCAGAGGTGAATTCTCCGCCTTATCGTCAGGCGCAGGTCGATATCCAAAATGGCTCGAATGAACTTCGAGGAAAGAGTCACGAGCTGGTCAGCTTTTATCGCACTCATATTAATGACCGCAACCGGCGCAATATGGACTGGGCCAATACCGGTTCCGGGATCATTGCATTGATCATTCAGATCGGAATTGCTCTGTTTCTGACGAAGGTGGTCATCCGTCCTATCCAGCGTACCTCCTCGGTATTGAGTCATACAGCCCAAGGCGATTTGCGGCAGGAAAAATTAGCGGTCACCTCTGACGATGAAGTTGGGGTTTTGAGCCGGTCCTGCAACACCCTTGTTGAAGGATTGCAGAACTTCATCCGATATTCGGAAGAAATTCTGGCGGGAAAAAGCAACCGGTCTGCGTTTGGCCTTGAAGGGGAGTTTGAAAGTTCCCTGGAAAGAATGATGCATCAGGCGCAAGAAAAGAAAAAGTCCGATGCGGAAATGGTGAAAGTGGTGGCTTTGGTAGAAAACAATCCTGCCAGTATCATGTATGCGGACAAGGAACTAAAACTGCAATATCTCAACCCCTCTTCCTTGTTGGAGTTTAAAAAACTTGAAGCGTATCTTCCCGTCCAGGCAGCCAATATGCCGGGACAGTCGATCGACATTTTCCATAAGAACCCTGGAAAAATTCGCGAGATCGTTTCCAATCCGGCAAACCTGCCCCTGAAAACCTTGATTCAGGTGGGGCCGGAAATACTGGAATTGGAAGTTGCCCCCATCATGGATAAGGAGGGAAATTATCATGGCCCCATGGTTGTCTGGTCTGTTGTCACAGAAAGAGTGAACAACGAACGGCAAGCTCAGGAAATGGCTGACGCAGATAAAAAGAAAGGCGAAGAGTTGCAGGCCAAGGTAGACAGCATTCTCGAAGTGGTCAATTTTGCTGCCCAGGGAGATCTCACCCGGACGATCTCGGTAAAGGGCAGTGATGCGATTGGGCAGATGGGAGAGGGGCTCGGTGCCTTTTTCTCAGACTTAAGGCAGAGCATTGCCAATATTGCCAAAACTGCACAATCATTGGGGGATTCATCAGGAGAATTGTCTGCGGTCAGTCAGCAAATGGCGGGCAATGCGGATGAAACTTCTGCCCAGGCCAATGTGGTTTCTGCCGCGTCAGAGGAAGTCAGCCGAAACGTGCAGACGGTAGCCACCGGGTCTGAAGAGATGAGCGCGAGTATCATGGAGATATCGCATAATGCCCAGGAAGCGGCAAGGGTGGCGGCCTCAGCGGTTAAAGTGGCCGAGACCACCAATGAAACCGTGGGCAAATTGGGAGAAAGTAGCGTGGAAATTGGTGAAGTTGTGAAAGTGATCAATTCCATTGCCGAACAAACCAACTTGCTTGCTCTGAATGCGACCATCGAGGCGGCTCGGGCAGGGGAGGCGGGCAAAGGCTTTGCCGTTGTCGCCAACGAGGTCAAGGAACTGGCTAACCAGACCGCAAAAGCCACCGAGGAGATAGAAGAAAAAATCCTGGCCATTCAGACCGACACGCAGAGTGCAGTAGCCGCCATTGGTGAAATCAGTAGCGTTATCGACCAGATCAACGACATCTCCAACACCATTGCCAGTGCGGTTGAAGAGCAAACCGCGACCACAGCCGAAATTGGCCGGAATGTTAACGAAGCGGCCAAGGGCAGTTCCGAAATCAATCAGAATATTATGGGTGTGGCCCAGGCGGCGGAAAATACCTCGCAAGGGGTCAGCCAGACTCAAAAAGCGGCGGAACAATTACTCGCCATGGCCAGTGACCTGAAAAATCTGGTCGGTCAGTTCAAATATTAACCCTCCCCCCTCACTCGGCTGAAAAGCTCGTACCCCTCGGGGCATGAGGATAAGGTGAAATATCACGGTAGCATGACAAACCGAACCCCATGTGGTTGTCATCGCGAGCCGCAAAGCGGCGTGGCGATCCAGTATTTTGCTGGATTGCTTCACTTCGTCGCAATGACGACTTACGCAAAGGTCTTCCCTTAGAGTCTCCCAAATAGCTCTTTTTGCCCCAAAGCATATTTTTTTGCAGACGTGACTTTTTTGTTTGCTTAAATGGTATCTTGGTGTACAATCCATACTTTTTGTGATCCATCGCATTACATTGACTATTAATTAGAGTAGTCTTTTTGAGGCCTCACTACCTATTAAAGGGTAGAGTTTTATTGCCAAATTTTTGGTTTATTTATCGGGCGAACATATAGAAATTAGGGGAGAGTAGTGATGAATGAAGACGTTTTAAAAAAGCATTTGGGGAAAATCATGTTCTCCATTGTAGGAATTTTAGGGGTCAGTCTGATTGGCTTGATTGTGTATATTTCCAATGCCAGTTTGAGTAATACCATTGATGCCAGTAAAGGAAACGCCCTTTCCATCATCGACCAATA
>CAZEBI010000010.1:29645-30962 GCA_964510355.1 uncultured Nitrospina sp.
TGCGCGGGTATTATGTGAGAAGCATCATCAAAAAGGTTAAGGCCAATGATACCGGCTTAAAAATTTCTTATGACCATAAAAAAATGAAAGACGGCATTCCGCTTCCTGCTACCTTGATTCACGATATGAGTGAACTGCTGAGTAAAAAGAGCGGCGAAAACGTCAAATTAAAACTTTATAGCGAATACCCCTTCCCGAACAGAGCCAATAGGACGCTGGACGAGTTTGGTAAACAGGCTTTGGCATTTTTCAAGAATGATCCTGATTCCGCATTTGTGCAACAGGTGAAATATGAAGGCCTGGATGTAGTTCGGGTTGCGGTGGCAGACAAAATGATCGCACAGGCCTGTGTGAACTGCCACAATAGCCGACACGATACCCCAAAAAATGACTGGAAACTGAACGATGTCCGCGGCGTGCTGGAAGTCATTTCCCCTATCAGCCAACAGCTTGCCAACAACAGTTCCATGCTGAACAAAGTGATCGGCATAACTTTGTTCGCAGTACTTCTTGTAGTCCTGATGGTGGCGGGGATATGGTTCTTCATGAAATCGATGAAAAAGACAGAAACCGAGACGGCGAAAATCGTGTCGATGATGGAAAACAGCACCAGCGCCACCCTTTTTGCGGACCGAAATTTTGATATTCAATATGTCAATCCCGCATCACACGAGTTGCTTGAGAAGCTCAAGGCTGTTCTGCCTGTCAAACCCAACGAGGTGATAGGCAAATCTATTGATATGTTTCATAAAAATCCTGCGGCACAAAGAAAACTTCTGGACGACCCGAGGAATCTGCCTTACAGCTCCACGGTTGTTATTGAGAAGGACACCATTACCCTGACGGCCAGTGCGGTCATGGACCAGAACAATAATTATCTTGGGCCGATGATTTCCTGGGCGGTCATCACAGAAAAACTGGAAGCCGATAAGGAAATGGCGCGGGTGGCGAAAGAGCAGGAAGCTCTCAGAACGGAGCAGGCCGAGCGCGAAAGAAAGGATATTGAAGAGAAAGCCCGAGTCGATAAAGACCTGGCTGAGAAAGAACAGCAACGAGCGCAAGAGTTGCAAACCAAAGTGGGTTCCCTTCTCAATGTTGTGAATGCTGCGGCCCAGGGTGATCTTACGCAAGAAGTCACCGTTTCCGGTAGTGATGCAATCGGGCAGATGGGCGAAGGTTTGGCTGGTTTTTTTAGTGGCTTACGTAAAGATATTGAAGGCATCAGTCAAAATGCGGAATCGGTGAGTGCCGCCGCCGAAGAACTCACCGCCACCAGCACGACCATGTCTGCCAACGCCGAAGAGA
Source organism: uncultured Nitrospina sp. (assembly GCA_964510355.1). GTDB lineage: Bacteria > Nitrospinota > Nitrospinia > Nitrospinales > VA-1 > LS-NOB. The sequence goes on from CAZEBI010000010.1 coordinate 30,951, forward strand.
CTTCCGCGCAAG
>CAZEBI010000011.1:0-30934 GCA_964510355.1 uncultured Nitrospina sp.
CCGATATGGGTTTTGATTTTGAGACCTGCGGCGTAATGGTCGCCCTGGATGAGCAGTCTGGAGATATCGCCCAGGGCGTTGACGATGACAAGCGCGAGCAAGGTGCCGGTGACCAGGGCATGATGTTCGGTTATGCCAGCGATGAAACCGCAGAACTGATGCCCGCACCCATTATGTATGCACATAAACTGGTGCGCAAACTTGCGGAAGTAAGAAAGAAGGGCATACTCCCCTATTTGAGACCTGACAGTAAATCACAGGTTTCGATCCGGTATGAAAATAACAAACCCGTTTGCGTTGAAACGGTTGTCATTTCGACCCAACATGCTCCCAAGGTATCCACCCGACAAATTAAGGCCGATATCACCGAACTTGTAATCCAAAAAGTTATCCCGAAAAAACTGCAACATAAAAAAATGAAAATCCATGTCAACCCAACGGGACGCTTTGTCATCGGCGGCCCTCACGGCGATTGTGGCTTAACGGGAAGAAAAATTATTGTGGACACCTACGGAGGGTTTTCTCGACATGGAGGAGGAGCCTTTTCGGGAAAAGACCCGTCCAAGGTCGACCGCTCCGCCGCTTATATGGCCCGGTATATAGCTAAAAACCTGGTTGCGGCTAAAGTGGCCCATCGATGCGAAGTTCAGCTCGCCTATGCCATTGGAGTCGCCGATCCCGTTTCAATTTGTGTCGAAACTTTCGGCACCCATAACGTCAACCCTGACATTCTTGAAGATTTGGTTCGGTCCCATTTCAACCTCAAACCTGCGGGCATTGTTAAAACGCTGGACCTGTTAAAACCTCGTTACCTGTCGACTGCGGCTTATGGACATTTTGGTCGAAAGGAAAGTTCTTTTACCTGGGAGAAAACAGATAAAGCTAAAGCTATCAAAAAGGCTGCGGGATTATAACGGAAAAAGGCGGGATGGTTTTTACGGGGGGCTGGTTTCAGGCCGCCCCCCCAAAAACCACTTCTTTAATTTTTTCACTTAAATTTTCCGGTTTGACAGGTTTTACCAGGTATTCTTTGATACCCGCTTCAACGGCTTCAATGACTTTTTCGCGTTCTTTTTCCGCAGTGATCAATAAGAAGGGGATATCACTCCATTTGCGGTTTTTGCTCAGCGCTTTATAAAAGTCCAGCCCATCCATATTGGGCATATGCCAGTCAGAAATAATGAGGTCAAAAGGCTTGCGCTCAAGTTCTTTTAACGCAACCTCGCCATCTTCGCTCAAGACCACATTCGTATAACCCAGTTTTTTCAGTGTTCGACGCAGGAACAACCGGGTCGTCAAAAGGTCTTCGACAATTAAAATATTGATGTCATAATTCATAATCAAGCCCAAATAAACCTATGCTCTATTACTACCTAGTACTAGTCTTGGACAGATTTACTTTAACATAATCCCAAAACCAAGACAAACCTATTGTTTTTTATATATTTAAGGGGTTGGCCTCTTGCAGAATAAAAAAATTCGCATCGGAATTATTGGTGGGGGGCAAAATACCCGAAAAATGCACCTGCCCAAATTGCTGGCCCTGCCCGATGTAGAAATCCGGGAAATCGCCAATCGAACCCCCGCGTCCGCAAAAATTCCTGCCAAGGAGTTTCACATACCGACCATCCGGGAATCTTGGGAAGAAATCGCCACATCCCCTGATCTGGACGCTGTCGTAATCGGAACCTGGCCTTATCTTCATTGTCCTGCCACTTGCCTGGCACTTGCATCGGGAAAACATGTTTTGTGCGAAGCACGTATGGCCATGAACCAGGCCGAAGCCCTAAAAATGCTGGACACTTCTCTGAGCCACCCCGACCTCGTTGCACAACTGGTTCCCGCGCCCTTCTCCCTGCACGCGGATAGGCTGATCACCCATATGATCGACCGGGGAGATTTAGGAAAAATCTTATTTTTTCATGTGGACTATCAGTCCGCGTCTCTTGCCGCGCCACAGAAAACCCTGCATTGGCGCAGAAATAAAAAATACAGCGGCATGAACACCATGACTCTGGGAATCCTTTATGAAACCTTGCTGCGCTGGTTGCCTCCGGCGCAATGGGTCAGGGCCCAAGCGCAAATTTTCAACGATACGGCTATCGACCCCGAAACCGGAGAAACCGTAAAAATAGAAATTCCTGACTACCTCTCGGTCCAGATGAGTTTGCAAGAAGACATCGCTGGAACTTTTTTAATCAGCGACGTCGGCTCCCACGCTGGCAAACCGACTGTCAGGATTTTTGGGGAAAAGGCAACCCTGATTCTGGAACTTGCTACTGAAGGGAAATTATTTTTCGGTCGCCGCGATCAGGCTCAGTTGGAAGAAATCCCCATCCCCGAAAACCTGCGTGACACCTGGAAAGTGGAAGAAGAGTTCATCAACGCAATCAGAAATAAAACACCCTTCACCCATACATCGTTTGCCACAGGAGTGGAAACCATGCGCTTTACCGAAGCCGTCTATCGCAGCTACCGCAACAACGGCACACGTGTGCCCCTGAGATAAAATAGGTCAGCGGCGTGAGTACCCCTTCGTAGAAGGGGGCCTTTGCGTAAGTCGAAAAAAAACAGGAAAACTCGATGCTTCGACAGGCCAGCATGACAAACCAAACCCCAACGGGTGTCTTCGTGAGCCGCAAAGCGACGTGCGATCCAAAGTTCCGCTAGATTGCTTCGCTTCGCGCAAAGATGAGTTGTGCAAAAGTCTCTCGTAGAAGGGCTAACTCATTCTTAGATTTCGTGTCCCTCATGGTTGGTTCCCTTTAAAACATATAGTCAAGAGTGGGTTTAACCCCTTTTCTTTCAGACCACATAGCTCACTGGGATATAAACCTCCAACCCCGAGACTATACAGCCCATGCAAGGTAGAAATACTGACTTAAAAAGTGGTAAAATTAACTGGGGCAGGTGAGGGATGGTGAAGAGAATAAATTGAAAGGGGAGTTTATGCTAAAAGCATTGATGGATAAAACGAAGAGTGGACTGGAGAAGGCTTGGGAAATTTTAATACCAAAACCCGAAAAGAAAGCAGAGGTGGTTATTAATAATTGGAAGAGCACAAGGTTATTTGTTGGGCTTGGGCTACTAGGGTTGTGTGTGGTCATATTCAAGCCATACCTTAGTTCTTTCGAGCAATTTTACCTTCGTATTTTTATTGGGCTATCAGCCGCAGGAATTGCGGCAATTATTCCTGGTTTTTTCGAGATCAAATCTAAGTTTCTCAACAGCACCTTTCGGGCTAGCGGAGCCATAGCAATTTTTATACTTATCTATACTCATAACCCGCCCGAAATCTTAGCATTAGAAACAATGGAACAGCTAAAAGGTGAGTGGCATTACGATGTTCATCCAACTTCTTCCGAATTAGGGTATGGGTCTAGGCATTACGGTGGAACAGCGAATGTTCAGATAGGGAAAAATAATTTCGGGCAACATGTATCAATTGCGGGTGCTTTAGAATGGCGATTTATAAATGGAAAAAAAGAAAACATCCCCCCTCACAATACATGGCATTCCATATCTGGAGGGATTACGGGTAATGACAAACTTATATATCAGTATCAAGCAATGGACTATGGCAAGGCCATCTATGGTTTTATAAATTACTCAATAATTCGAAATGAGGAAGGGAAAATCACAAAACTTGTTGGAAATTTTTACCGCACCACTAAACCCTTTGTCCAAGGAACCATTTCTATGACAAGGAATGGAAAGTATTACGAAAATATAGAATCGAAGCCAAAAACGGAGTCATAAAAATCATTGTGCTTATGTGCGGTAGATGAGATTTGCATGTACAAGTGGTCTCCCAGTTAAGATATTCTGTACATTTTAAGCGGCTTGATTTTCCTCTCCGTTTTCGCCAGCCTTTTTTTGCACTCAATCCAAGCTTATAAACCATTCAAGGGGTCAAGTCCATTCTTGACTACAACCCGCACCCAAACATGTTTAGGAACGCTGATAAACAACTTCCATCAAGGGAATATAACATAAGAAAAGCAATGTATCGAACTCGTCCCACGGGGCGTGAGTCAATCAGCTGTAGCCAACCTGGCAATGCCCAGAAATGCGCTTTTAGCATAAACCTCTTCAATATGCTCAATCGTGAACCCGGCTCTTTCTATTTCTAAAGAAAACTCCGCACGTGTATAAGCCTTCCATTGCCCTGATCTAAGTTGTTTTTGTATGAACCGGAGCCCGAGAGCCTTGGTGAAAGGATAAACCAGAACCTGTTTTATAAAACCACTTAAAAAACCCTGGCGCTCCCTGAGCAATTGAACGCTTTGCTCGATAATGGCATCGGCATCATAATCTACCGAAGGGTTTACCAGAATGAGCAAGCCTTGCGGTTTTAGGACCGTCTGCAAATTTTCCAGCGCACATTGCCTTTTTTCATCCGAGGCAAGAGTGTAAAGCGAGAAATGCCCGACAACCACATCAAACCCCTCCTCCACAGGCAGAGGAGAAGTCAAATCGCTCTGGAAACAAGAAACCGTGATGCCCATCTCCTCGGCGCGTAACAATGTCTTCTCCACGCCCGTAGCAAGAAGATCCGTTCCGGTATAAAGCAGTCCATCGCGAATACATGGGGCAAGAAAGCGCAAGAGCAGGCCGGAACCACAACCCGCATCCAGCAGGCGCAAGGATTTCCCCTCAGGCAAAGCCTCCACCACCTGCCGCATGGATTCAAAATAGGATTCTGGCGACAATCGGTCATACAAGCTGGACCCAAACCCCACCGACCAATAGTTTTTGCTGTAAAATTTTTTCATATATTACCTGCAAACAAACACAAGAACCCTGATAAAATGTTATTTTAAAGACGAAACATAATGGTTAACACAGGGAGTATGACCGATGGCAAAAAAACCTTTTATCAATAAACACGGGTTTGTCGAATACCCGTTTCTGCACGACCAGCGCAAGCAAAAAAACTGGTGGTTTTATAACCTGATGGAAGACTATCTCAAACGCCGGGCCAGACACAAGGTAGGCCCCACGTATACAAGAGACAACTGCGAGGACGATTTTAAAAAGATTCTCGCCGAAACCAACCTGAAATTTTATGTTCTGCTCCCGTCAGGAATGGGAATGGAGTTCAAGCTGATCGGGAAATATAAAACACCTGAACTCATCGAAATCGAAGATCCGGTTCCTTATATCACCGAAAAATATGGCGGTGGGAAATACAAGGTCAATATCTACCACGAGGGAACCTTTTGTGGCACAGAAAACTACAAAGCTCATGGCGACCCCAAATGGGTTGAAATTGCAGATGACAACCCCATCGGCTGAAAATAGTTTCCAACTATTCCAAAAGATCAATCCAGCTCTTCGTCCGGGTTGCGCGGTTTCTGAATGGTGGGAACACTGAACTTGAGGCTTGCCGGCAAAGTGGAGGCTTTTTTCCCGTAGGCAATATTACCGCTTTCCCCCTCCAGTCCGATATAGATGTCATCGTTTCTGACCTTTACCGGATAGGTGGGAATGAACAGTTCCGGGTTCTGCATATTCGCCCCGCTTTCCAATTTAAAACGCCACTCGTGGTTCGGACAGATTACAATGCCTTCTTCGATACGCCCTTCTCCCAATGGCGAACCGCGATGCGGGCATTTGTTGGCAACGGCATAATATTTTCCCTTATAGTTGAAAAGGGCAATTTCATCCTTGCCCGCAGAAATGATCGCGGACTTGCCGATAGGAAGATCTTCCTCTTTCATGATTTTGACGTATTTCATAAAACTTAGCCCTCCTGTTTGGGCTCGGGTTCCTCGCCTGCTTTATAATATTTAAACTCGCAGTTGGCGTAGATAAAATTCATCGCTTTTTGCCCCAGCAACTTCATTGTGGTCTGGCCCATCGAATCGGGATTAGACATGATCCGCTTTTGAATATCTTCCACCGACTGTTTCGTCTGTTTGGACAGCAATTCATACTCGCCTTCCATATCCTGCTGAGTCACATGGATATTCTCGGCGTTGGCGACAGATTCCAACATCATATAACCGGTAGTATTAAAGATGGCTTTTTCCCGCCACTCCTTCATCGCTTTCTCCGGCTCAAATCCTGAATCTTCCAACTTCGTTCCCGACTGGGCAATCTGATATTTCATGCCTTCAATCATGAATTTCAATTCTCTTTCTATCACCGATTCCGGAGGAGCCACCTCGGCATCCTTGACCAGCAGATTAAAGATATCCTCTTTGATCTTTAACTCCTCATGCTGATCTTTATGTCCTTGCAGGTCGATCTTGACAGCCCGGCGTAATTCCGTGACGGTATCAAACCCTTCGCGCTGGGCAATTTCATCGGTCAGTTCCGGCGAGTGGAGTTTTCTTATTTTTTTAATTTTAATTTTAAAAGTCGCTCGATCCTCTTCCTGCTTTTCGTCAGGAGCCCCTGGAACCGGAAAACTGACTCGGCGCATTTTCTGGTTCCAGTCGGCAGGAAGCACGACTTTGATCTCGAAATCCTCATCCTGGGTATGCCCGATCAATTGACCCTCAAATCCGGGAAGCATTTTCTTTTCACCCACCCGCAATTCAAAATCCTTGGCACTGCTATTTTCCAACGGCTCGCCATCCAGGGTTCCATCAAAATCCAGAGTCAGAATATCTTCAGCCTCAACCGCATAACCTGCGGGCATCTCTTCTAAAGAACCCTGGCGGCTGAGGATTTTCACCAATGTTTCTTCTATTTCCTCATCCTTGACGACAGATTCCTTTTTATTAAATTTAAGACCTTTATAATCCTTAATATTTAAATCCGGTTTGACTTCGAGAATCACAGCAAACTTCAAAGGTTCGTCCTTTTTAACATTCTGCATCCCCGCATGGTCGATCTCGGGCTGACCTGTGGGGCGCAATCCGGATTTATGCAATGCCTCCTCATAATATTCCTGCATCAACTCCTGGAACATATCCCCCAAAGACTGCATGGGAACCTGTTTCTCAAGCACTTTCTGCGGAATCTTTCCGGGCCGAAATCCGGGTATCTTGGCCTTACGGTTCAACTCTTTATAAGCGGCATCCACTCTTTTGCTCACCACTTCTTCGGGAATGGTGATATGGATCTTTCGCTTTAATCCTTCAAGTTCTTCAATATCGTATTGCATTTATTTCGCCTTTTAACAGTTTTCCAGTTTAGCAACTTCATCTTTCTCAACAATCAGCTTGTCGACTTCTTGTTTGAGTTGGCTTAGGATTTCTTCATAGGAATAAGAGCCCAAAGTTTCTGTGCCTTTTTTCAGATTCACCCGGGTTGGTCCGCACCAAAGCCCCAGGTCTGCATCATCGGTTTCACCCGGACCGTTCACCCGGCACCCCATCACCGCAATAGTCAGCTTATGTTTTTCAGCGTATTTTGTCATGGCACGCACATCCTGAGCCAGATCGACAAACTTGTTGTTCTCTACTCTCGAGCAACTGGGACAAGCGATGATATTTAATCCATCGAGAAAATTTTTGGGAACAGAGCGGAACCTGCCCTCTGCAATATCCTGGAGAATTTCCCGCCCTACCTGAATCTCCTGGCCCTTATCATCGTTTGGCACAGTCAGGGAAACGCGAATCGTATCGCCAATGCCCGCTGAGATCAACTGCTCAAAAGCAATGCGGGTTTTAATAATGCCCTCGGGAGGAAGCCCTGCCTCGGTCACGCCCAAATGTATTGGAACATCCGGGCGTTCTTTAGAGAATCGCTGATTGGCTTCAATCACTTTATGAGCATCCGAGTCTTTAAGGGAGACACAATAATTCTCAAAGCCCATCTCATCGAGCATTTGGCAATGATCGACTGCGGAACGAACCATGGCCTCGACCGAATCGTCTTTATAGCGCTCCTTATAGTCCGGGTCCACGGAACCACAGTTGACCCCGATGCGAATGGCACAATCGTTTTCTTTCGCCGCGTTGACAATGAACTCCACTTTCTCACGAATGGTCTTGTCTTTTTCCAGATGGAACAAGTGTCCCGGGTTGTAGCGGATTTTGTCCACCAAAGGGGCCACCAAAGGGGCCAGCTTGTAGTTTTCCTGCAGGTCTACCGACCACACACTATCGGGAAATTGTTGACGCAGAGTACGCAGAGCTTCTACATCCTGCTCACTGTCCACGGCAATGCGAATGACATCCGCCTGCGCCGCTTCCAGGATCTCTATCTGCCGGGCCGTGGCCTTTAAGTCTTGCGTCTGGGTTGCCGCCATGCTTTGTACCGCAATAGGAGCATCGCCACCGATTTCAACTTTTCCTATATGTATTTTTCGTGTTTTTCTGGGTTTCATATTTTCGTATTCCTATAGCCTCCCCTTCATAGCTACTGGGCGAAGGGTCAAAGGGGACAGACTAACAAATAAAGGGTTGCAGAACAAGATGTCCTCAATCACCCCGCCTGCATATTTTCGTTATTATGTGCGCGATCAAGGGGGAAGGGGTTTTCCGTATTGTCAAAATCCGGCAAATTATGCACTGCCGTTTGCATCGATTGCAGGTATAAATTTTCAAAACCCAGCTCTTCAGCCAGGGTTATGGCGTGTTCGTACTCCTCGCAGGTGATTTCCCGGTTCAAAGGAAACCGGGCTTTATGAACCGGACGATACTGACTCATCAGGCTTAAAGAGACACTCGGCGACATTTCAAGGGCGATGAAACACAAAGTCTCCCAGGTTCCGGCCAGGTTTTCCGGCAATAGCAGGTGCCGGACCAGCAAGCCGTGCAAAGCCAGTCCATCTTCCCCGAGAGCCAAAGGACCCACTTGTCGATACATCTCCAAAACCGCCTGCCGGGAAAATTCCACATATTCAGGGATATGCGAAATCTCTTTTGCGCTGCTAGAGTCGGCATATTTTAAATCCGGCAGATAGATATCCACCACCCCATCCAGAAGTTTTAAGGTCGATACCGCATCGTAAGTATTGCTGTTGTAGATGATGGGAATTTTCAGGCCCATCTCACGGGCAAGGATAAGGCTTTTTAAAAGCCCCGGCACCACATGCGAGGGCGAAACCCAGCCAATAAAATGCACCCCCTCTTCTTGCAACCGAACCATTTGTCGGGCAACGGCTTGATAGCTTTGTTCCGCTCCCATGACAGGAACCTTCTTATCCCATAATTGAGAAATTTGAAAATTCTGGCAATAGTCACAACGCATATTGCAGGCGGTGACAAACAGGTTGCCCACTCCACCTGTCCCCACCAATGGCGGTTCTTCGCCAAAGTGCCGGACACCGGATGAAACCCTTAAAAGATCGGTTTGACCGCAATAACCGGTTTGCCCCTGGGTGCGATCCACCCGGCAAGCATGCGGACACACCTGGCATTCCCGGTAAATTTCATAGGCCTGATTGGCGCGCCATTCCAGTTCCGACCGACTCAATGCAAGATAACGTGCAGACAATTTCCACTGCTCCCTTCAATGTTTATTAACCCCCCTGGCCCCCCTTGTCAGGGGGGAATTATTGAACCTCCCCCTGACAAGGGGGATTGAGGGGGTTGCCTCTTTCTATTGCAATACACAACCCAATAAAGCAGTTGCCCACCCAGGCCACAGGAATGTTAATATGGTAAAAATTTCATTTAACGCTATTAACACTCTTCCACTATGACAAAATTTCTTTCATCCCTGATCATCTTGCTACTCTTTGCCCACCCGGTCAGTGCGGCCCCCCATCACGGGCTTTCATTATATGGCGACTTGAAATACCAAGCGGGACAGAGTTATGACTACGCCAACCCCAATGCCCCAAAAGGCGGCAATCTGGTGCTGGCCGATTTTGGCGCGTTCACCAAATTGAACCCGGCCTCGCTCAAAGGCGTGACCGCTCCCGGTATCGGGCAGTTGGTGTTTCAAACTGCCATGGACAGTTCTGTGGATGATGACGAACCCTTTTCGCAATACGGCGCTCTGGTGGAAAAAGTCGAACTCGCTGACAACCGGCTTTCCATGACCTACACCCTCTATAAACAAGCACGATTTTCCGATGGGTCTCCGGTAACAGCCGATGATTTTATTTTTTCTTTCAACCTGGTGAAAGACCCAGAATACCATCCTATTTATAAAGAGTATTTCAAGGATATCAAGTCCATTGAGAAAATCGATGCCCATACCGTGCGCTACCACTTTGCCAGATACAACCAGGAACTGCCCTTGATAACGGGACAGATGTTGATTTTCCCCAAACATATCTATGGTGCCAAGGGAAAGTCCTTCGGTGCGGATTTCGATGAAATCGCCATCGCCAGCGGCCCCTACACCGTCGAGAAATACGAATACGGCAAATACATAACATTCAAGCGCAACCCCGATTGGTGGGCCAAGGATATCGCTATCAACCGGGGACGCTACAATTTTGACCGCATCACCTATAAAATCTACCTCGACCCGGTTGCCCAGCGCGAAGCGTTCAAGGGCCAGGAATTTGATATGCAATTGGTCAACAGTTCACGTGATTGGGCATTGGACTATAAAGGCGACTTCGTCAAAAAAGGGTATTACCTGCGTGGTGAATTCCCCCACACCCGGGTCGCCGGCATGCAGGGGTTTGCCATGAATATGCGCAATGAAATCTTCCTTTCGCGCAAGGTCCGGGCCGCCATCGCCATGGCATTCGACTTTCAATGGAGCAATAAAAATCTTTTTTATGGTCAATACACCCGCAACGAAGCCTATTTTGATAACAACCCGGAGATGAAAGCTAAAGGCCTGCCGCAAGGCGAGGTCAAAACCCTGCTTGTCAAACTGCGGGAAAAATATAAAAACCATGTTCCCAAAACGGCCCTCACCAAGGCCATGGGCGCACCGGGACAAGGCCAGTCCGCCGCTCGGAATATTCAGATGGCCAACCTATTGCTGGACTCCGCCGGATGGAAAATCGAAGCCGATGGCATTCGCAAAAAAGGCAACAGCCGTATGCAGTTTGAACTGCTTTTGGCCGGACCCGGATTCCAACGTATCGCCGAACCCTACAAAAATAATTTAAAAAAAATCGGCGTGCATCTGGATATCAAGGTCGTACAAGTCGCCGAATATGAAGAACGCCTGCGCAATTTCAAATTCGGAATGATCGTTGCCAACTACCCGCAAAGCCGGTCACCGGGAAATGAGCAACGTTATATGTGGGGAAGCCAGGCCGCAAAAACCCCAGGGACAAGAAATTATATGGGCATTGAAAACCCCGCTCTCGATGAGTTGATCGATGGGATCATAAAATCAAAAAACCGCAAAGAACTGGTCATTCATATTCAAGCCCTGGACCGCATTCTCACACACCAGTTTTATATCGTGCCGCATTGGTATATCGCTTATGACCGGGCCGTCTACTGGAACAAGTTCAGCCGTCCCAAAATCAATGCATCACAAAGCTCCATCCTCAATAACCTGCTGGAGTGGTGGTGGTGGGATGAGGCAAAAGCAAAAAAACTGCAAGACGCAAAGGCGGCAGGGCAATCTCTCCATTAATTAATTTCTTCAAATATGCCTGAATAATTCCATGACCGCATACATCCTACGCCGATTGTTACTGATGCTTCCCACCCTGATCGGGATCGTCACGATCACCTTCATCGCCACGCAATTTGTTCCCGGCGGGCCCATAGACCAGATGAAATCCCTTTTGCGCGGTCACGACGGAAGCGCTTTGACCGAGGCCGGTGGCGGAGCGATGACTGGCCCCGGAGGAAAATTCGGCGAGATCGATCCCAGACATATGGAGCAACTGAAAAAAATCTACCATCTCGACCGACCGCTCTGGGAAAGGTATCTGCGTACCTTTTTGTGGTACTCACCCAAGACCGAAAACGCCGCCTTCACGGAAAATTTTTTCAACTACGACAACTGGGAAGGTTTTCTGGTATTCAAATTCGGCAACTCGTTTTACCGCAATAAATCCGTCCTCGAACTCATCAAGGAAAAGCTACCGGTCTCAGCTTCCTTAGGTGTTACCAGCTTTTTTCTGACTTATATTATCTGCATCGTTCTGGGTATTGCAAAGGCCGTAAAACATGGAACTCGCTTTGATACTGTCACCAGCCTGATCGTTCTCATTGGTTACAGCGTTCCCGGTTTTGTTCTGGCAATTTTTATCATCGTCCTGTTTGGTCCGGGAGACGGGGCCATCGCCCATTTAGTACCCATCGCCGGCCTGACCTCGGCGGGAACTCCGGGTTACGAGTCATGGAGTTTTTGGGAAAAACTGACCGATTACCTGCATCATCTGGCGGCACCGCTTTTTTGCTACATACTGGGAGGGTTCGCCACCTTGACCTTGTTGACCAAAAACGCTTTTTTAGAAGAAATGCGCAAACAATATGTATTGACCGCAAGAGCCAAGGGCCTGCCGGAAAAACGCATCCTCTTTAAACATGTGCTCAAAAATTCTCTCATCCCACTGGTGACCGGGTTTCCCAGTGCCTTTCTCGCCATGTTTTTTACCGGCTCATTATTACTCGAACAAATTTTCACACTCGATGGCCTGGGCCTACTCTCGTACCAGGCCGTAATCCAGAGAGACTATCCCATTGTGCTGGGCACCCTGTTTATATTTTCGCTCATGGCACTGGCCGGGCAATTGTTGACCGATCTTTCTTATGTATTGATCGACAGAAGAATTTCTTTTGACGAGTCCCGGGGCTGAAAATGCTGAAACTGGATAAAGAGGCGAAAGTCAAACTCGATATCTTCAAAAATGATAAACGCTCCTTTTATAGTTTTTTGATTCTGTCCTTTCTCTTTATTGCCACGCTTCCCGCTGAACTGATCTGTAATGTCCGCCCCCTTGTGCTCGTTGTGGAGGGCAAACCCTATTTTCCTGTCCTGTTCACCTATAGTGAAAAAGAGTTTGGCGGATCACGACCGAGCGAACCGGATTATAAATCGGCCCGATTTTCGCAAATCTTAACAGGCGTGGCACCGCAGGCCGAGACAACGAACGGTTTGCAGTTGGATGATTTCGAGGAGGAAGAGGATTTCAGTATCGACCTGGGAGATTTTGATGATGGCGAAGAAACTCCATCTATCGAAATCCCGGAGGAAGCCCCCGCCCTATCTCCGCGAGAGATATGGACCCTTTGGCCGCCTGTGCGTTACGACTACGAATATATTCCGACCGAGTCACAGACCGGAAATGTGGTGCTCGCCGCACCCTACCGCACCCCGGCACCCGGTGGGGACGGATTCATAGAATCCTCCTGGCAGGACGGACATTATCTCGGAACCGATGACCGGGGCCGGGACGTGCTGGCGCGCCTGATTTACGGTTTTCGTATTTCCATGATCTTTGGCGCGTCGCTCGCGATCACCGGCACTTTGCTCGGATGCCTGATCGGCGGCACACAAGGGTTTTTTGGCGGCTGGGTGGACCTTGGCGGTCAACGGCTGACAGAAATCTGGGGCTCGATTCCACGCCTGTATATTTTGATCATCCTGAGCTCCTTTCTGGTTCCCTCCGCACTATTATTATTTTTGATTTTGAATCTCACCGCCTGGATGGGAATCGCCGCTTATATCCGCGCCGAATTTTTAAAAATCCGCAATTTAGAATTTGTCAAAGCCGCCAAGGCATTAGGCGTTTCCAATTTCACCATCATGCGCCGGCATATCCTGCCCAACGCCTTGACACCCGTCGTCACTTTTTTTCCATTTGAAGTCACAGCCGGAATTTTAGCTCTAGTGAGTTTGGACTTCCTCAACCTGGGTGTACCGAGTCCCGCACCCAGCATCGGCGAACTGTTAGCGCAGGGGAAAAATAATTTGCAGGCGTTATGGATATTATTGCCGACTTTCACAGCTCTCACTTCGATGATCGTTCTCCTGACATTCATTGGAGAAGGCATCCGCAACGCCTTCGACCCAAGGAAGACGCTGTGAGGCAACTTATAGTCAAGTAGCGATTTACTCCTGTCCCTTCCTGAGCACCTTATTTGAATCGTCGGATTGCTACGCTGGAATTTTTAGAACAATAGACCTGATTTCATCAATTGAAAGCTCAGAGGAGCCTCCCTGAATTCCCAAACAAAGTAAAGCAAAGATCAAGCTGTGAAGATAATTTTTGCGTAAAAACTCTCCTTCATTGGTCCCAAATACTTGAACCTCTTCAAATAAACCTGTTATATCTTTGAGAATTTTTAAGAAATTAAAACTTAGAAATTCATTCGATTCAATATCGTTGGAATAAAAGATAGCTTTAGCCTTGTTTTCACAAAACAAACCATATCTTTTAAATAAATTACGACCTCTAGTTTTATTTTCTGATTCATGCTTAGAGTTTGAGATTTCTTGATAAATTTCAACGGCTTTTTTAAGGCAATTCAATCCTCTTTCAGATTTCCAATCCTTTTCAAATTCCGCCAGATTTTCGGCGAGCTCATCAAATATTTTATCCAATTCCATAATGTTCTCCAAATATGGCATCTTCTATTCAGCTATTCGTAATTTGTCTGCAAAAATCCATTCTAGGTCATTGGGTCGTTTTATATAGATATCTCGCCATGCATTGCGGCTTGTTTCCGTAACCAAACGAGTAAACTCGCTGGGGCTGACCACCTTCCCACCAAAAATAACTTGATCTCCCTGAACAGCAGCATAATAAGTCTCTCCTCTATATTTCATGCGAAGTGATGTGCCATTTGGCATAAAAATATTTTTCCAGTGATAGCCCTTATCAGCTTGTCTTGGTTTGACAATCAATTCTGGTTTCCATGAAGCGTTTTCCATCCAATAATCAAGAGCAAACGCTATTGCTTCTGCGGGATCAAACTCAGACTTCTCTTCACGTAAAAATTCGGCAAGATTTAAAAATTGCGACGTTTCAATTGGCACACTAATAAAGTTTCTTGTGTTCATGCTCCCCCCTATAATTAGAATTATCACAGCAATAAATAGACTATACCAGCAACTTAGACAGGTTAATCCTTAAAATAACTATTTACAACTATTTACTTTAGGGGTAAGATCACTCCAGCATCCCAAACTAGCCTATGCAGAAAAAATGAGTTGTCGCGCTTTACTTATCTCGATAAAGTAAAGCGGTTGATTTCTTAAAAAGAGGGGAAATTATGCGTGCGATCAAATTGTCGTCAAAAAATCAGATGGTGTTGCCAAAGAAGGCAAGGGAAGCTCTGCACGTCAAAGGCGGCGATGACTTGCTGGTCGTGGTCAAGGGGGAAACCGTCATTATTATGCCAAAACCAAAAGATCATGTTTCTGCTTTGTATGGAAAAGGGGACTATCCGAAAGACTACCTGAAAAAGGAGCACCGTACCTGGACTCCAATATCTTGATTTATTTTATTGAAGGCAACCCTGCCCACGAAAAAATAGCTACCTCCTTTCCTCAACATGGAAAATTCATAAAAAATGCTTTTATCGGTTAAAAATCTTGCCACTCATTTTCATGCCGGGCCTGGGAAAATTGCTCGGGCGGTGGACGGCATCTCTTTTGAGTTGGAGCAGGGAAAAACTCTGGCTCTCGTTGGGGAATCGGGTTGTGGAAAAACCCAGACGGCGTTTTCGATCATCCGGCTGATCGCCGAAAACGGCTACCACCCAACAGGAGAAATCCGCTTTCAAGGGCAAAACCTGTTTGAGTTGAACCCGGAGGAGATGCGGGGGCTGCGGGGAAACGATATTGCCATGATTTTTCAGGAGCCGATGACCTCACTCAACCCCTTGTTTCGCATTGGCGACCAGTTGCAAGAACCTTTGCGGCAACATCTAAAAATCTCCAAAGGGGCATCGCGCAAACGGGCGGTGGAACTGCTTGAGAGAGTGGGAATTCCCGACCCGCATAAACGCGTCGACGATTTTCCGCATCAGCTTTCCGGCGGCATGAAACAAAGGGTCATGATCGCCATGGCTTTAGCCTGTGAACCCAAACTGCTCATCGCCGATGAACCCACCACCGCACTCGATGTCACCATTCAGGCGCAGGTTTTGAGTTTGATGAGCGATCTGCAAAAGCAGACCGGCATGGCAATCTTGTTGATCACTCACGATATGGGCATCGTCAACCAGATGGCGGATGATTTGTGCATCATGTATGGGGGGCGCATCGCAGAGTATGGAAGCCGCGAACAGATTTTCAACAATATGGCCCACCCCTACACTCAAAGACTTTTCAGTTCCATCCCCAAACTTGAGAAAACGAATACCTTGCTCGACACCATCCCCGGCATGGTCCCTGCCGCCACGGAGTATGGGGAAGGATGTCGGTTTGCCGGGCGTTGTGCCGAAGTCATGGATATCTGCCATGAACAGGAAAGTAAAATCCATCACCTCAGCAATAACCATCAAACGGTTTGCCACTTGCTGGAAAAGAAAACACTGCTAAAACAAAAAAGCACGGCAGTCCCCCTACCCGTACGCAAGATTGCGGACACCGATCTTGTCAGGGTACGCAATTTGAAAACATTTTTTCCTGTACGTAAGGGAGTGTTCCTGCGCGTGGCAAACTATGTCCGGGCTGTAGACCATATCGATTTAAATATCACCAAAGGTTCAACCCTGGCTTTAGTGGGAGAGTCCGGGTGCGGAAAAACCACGGTGGGAGAATCCATCCTGCAATTGATTCCCGCCGCACAGGGAGAAATATTTTTCAACGATCAAAATATCATGGACCTGAAAGGCAACAACTTGAAACAATTTCGCAAACATATGCAAATTGTCTTCCAGGACCCATTCGGTTCTCTGCAACCTCGAATGACCATCGAAAGAATTGTCGGAGAAGGATTACAAGTCCACCAGCCAACGCTTTCGCCTGATGAACAGACCCAAAAAATCGCCCGGGTTTTAGAAGAAGTGGGCCTTGGAGCCGCCATCATGGAGCGTTACCCGCATGAGTTTTCCGGGGGTCAACGGCAACGCATCGCCATTGCCCGCGCCTTGATACTGGAACCGGAGTTTCTGGTGCTCGATGAACCGACAAGTGCTTTGGATGTATCGGTGCAGGCCCAGATTCTCAACCTGCTCAAACAATTACAAGCCGAGTATCAACTGACTTATCTTTTCATCAGCCATAACCTGAGCGTGGTACGTTATATGGCAGACGCAGTAGCCATCATGTATCTGGGAAAAATTGTCGAGCAAGCCCCTGTCGATGAACTGTTTGAGAACCCGCGCCACCCTTATACAAAATCGCTACTTGAGTCGGTTCCCACGTTGACGGAAACCCGCAAACTTTTTAAGCCTCTGACGGGAGATGTGCCCTCCCCTTTGAACCCTCCAACCGGCTGTCATTTTCATCCACGCTGTCCCATTTATCAAAATGAAGAACCCGGTTCTGCGTTAGCAAAAAGATGCCTCAGCCAATATCCTGAAAAGATTGGGGAAAGCCATTCTTTTGTGGCCTGCCACCATTTTTGACCTTTCGCAACAAGGGAGTCCTGAAACTGCGCTAAAATACTCACTGCAATTCATTGAAATAAAAGAGCCTCTAAATGCTCTTGCATTTATGATTTCAGACTGTACAAAAAAGTCTCTCTAAGTAAATTGAATTATAGGGCCTTATACCTTCCAGCTTTATAGCGCAACCGGGCCGGGCTATAGTTTGCTTCCATTTCGGGAACCGGTTTTTTTTCTACACGGGAAAATTCCATGAAAAAAACATTAGCCATCCTATTGGGTCTGGTATTTTTCACCGCCAGTTCTTCGGCCTTGTCGCAGGAAGACATGGTGCTGCCGATGCAAGCCGCTCTGGTAAAAGAGCCGGACAACGATGACATACACTATTTCCTGGCCTTGTCGTGTTTTCTATCTCACCGCTATAAAGAGGCCCTTTCAGCGATCAATGAATCCATCCGGCTCAACCCTGCCAACGCTGAGGCGCATTACACATTGGGGCAGATCTATATGAAACTGGGACAATATAAAAAAGCAATTGCCCCCCTGCAAACCGCGATGAACATCGAGCCACCCCGAAAAAACCCAAACCCGTTGCGCTAGAAGCCCGTGTCCAGCAACCGTTTCAAACGCCCCGACCTTTTGTAAGCTGGCTGGAAAACCTCATTTACAGTTATTAAACGGCTATGGTTTTGTTATCATAATTAGACCTGTGAATAAGCGGGTATTCTATACAGAAGGAAACCCATCATGAATAAACTAGCCCTTATATTATGTTGCTTTATTCTCGCAACCTTTAACAATGCCGAGAGCGCGCCATCTGTCACGCAGAAGGTCTCTGACCTATCCGGGGGTATTAAAACAGCTATTCTTGCCGGAGGTTGTTTCTGGTGCATGGAGCACCCCTATGAAGACCTGCCGGGAGTAGCAAAAGTCCTTTCAGGGTATACCGGCGGCAAAAAGAAAAACCCGACTTACAAGGAAGTGGCATCAGGCTTAACCCTGCATGTGGAAGCCGTAGAGATCCATTACGATCCGGGGAAAATTTCCTACAACGACATACTTGAAATTTTCTGGAGGAATATTGACCCCACGGATGCGGGCGGGCAGTTTGTAGACAGGGGGAAACAATATGCAGCGGGAATTTATTACCAGAACGACCAACAAAAACGCATAGCAGAACAATCAAAAGAAAACATTGGCAATAGCAACCGGTTCGAAGAAGAGATTGTCACGAAAATCGTTCAAGCAGGGCCGTTTTACCCGGCAGAAGAATATCATCAGGATTTTTTCAAGAAAAATTATATTCATTACAAAATATATCGTGCGGGGTCCGGGCGAGACGAATTCATAAACCGTATCTGGGGGAAAGACCGGGAATACAAAATTTCCAAAACAGGGTTTTTTGATCTGGAAAAAGCGCCCCGATACACTTTGATTGGCAACAGAGCAGGGAATATTCTGACAAAATTGCAATATCATGTCACACAGGAAAACGGCACGGAGCCTCCCTTCAGAAATGAATACTGGGACAACAAGCGCGCCGGAATCTATGTGGATATCATTTCTGGAGAACCCCTGTTCAGTTCAAAGGACAAGTTCAAATCCGGCACGGGCTGGCCTTCTTTCACCCGTCCTCTGGTGGAGGTAAGTATAGTCCGGGATACGTCATTGGGCATGGTGCGAAACGAGGTACGGTCGAAATCTTCACATTTGGGGCACCTGTTCCATGACGGTCCCAAGCCAACCGGGTTGCGATACTGCATCAACTCAGCGGCTTTAAGGTTTATTGCAGTGGAGAATTTGGCCAAAGAGGGGTATGAAGAGTTCAGAGCCTTGTTCCGCCATGGTCTTTAGATGCGCGTTTCTGATTCGAAAGACCTGCCCTGGCATCTGTATATGGTGAGGACCATTCACGGCCACCTTTATACCGGCATCACCCAGGATGTTGCCCGACGTTTTCTGGAACATCAGGAAAGCGGAAAAAAAGCGGCCAAGTTTCTGCGTGGGAAAGGGCCGCTAAAGCTGGTGTTTCAGCAGGAAATTGGCAGTCGCTCTTCTGCGTTAAAAGCAGAAAACCTGCTCAAAAAACTACCCAAGCCAAAAAAAGAAGACCTGGCAAAAAACAGGTTGCTCTACTCTGAAACTTTGACAACCTGACGCGCACAAAAAACAATTCTCCAAAACGGAGAGGTTAGATGCTTCGACAAGCTCAGCATGACAAACCCGTCGTCTTCGCGAGCCGCAAAGCTCGCTCTTCTAAAAAGGTCAGCCGGCATTCCATTCGGTGAGAAAATAATAAACAAATGTAACACCAACAACACCCGCAAGGCCCGCTGTCAAAATACAACTCAAATTCACCATATCCTCCTCCTTTCAAAATCGCTGATGATATCCTGCATTTTATAAAATTTCTTACCCAAAAAGTAAAGTTTTGTCCAACTCCGTTATATTTTTTTATTTCAACAACTGGATAACCTTGTCACGGAGGCCTATATTCCTAATAGGCAAATATAATATATCTGGTTGTTTATATGAAACTCCTCTACCCGTTTGCCAAACGATTCATCGCAGGGCCTGACCTCAAGACAGCTTTACCCTCTATCCACAAAATTAAAGAATCCGGTTATTTTTCAAGCATCGATATTTTGGGAGAAAGCGTTACAACTCGCAAGCAGGCACAAGTCGCCAAAATAGAATATCTAAAGTTATTTGAGTCGCTCGACAGCATCAACCATTCCTTCGATTTTTCTATCAAGCTCTCACAGTTAGGCTTGAATATAGACAGAAGTTTCTGCATCGAAAACCTGCAACAATTAGCCCAGGCGATGGGCAACCATACAATCCGCCTTGACATGGAAGGCTCCGCCCACACTCAGAGCACACTCGAAATTTGTGAACAGGTGCATCGCACCCATCCCCACCTGGGCCAGGCGATTCAGGCCTATTTGTTCCGCTCGGAAGATGATATCAGCCGTTGTATTGAGAATAAAATTTCCATCAGGCTTTGCAAAGGAGCTTATAAAGAACCCGGCAATATCGCTTTGCAACCCATGGATGAAATAAGGAAAAACTTTTTAAAACTCGCCTACCGATTATTAAAAGAAGGTCATCAGCCTGCGATCGCAACCCATGATGAAAATTTATTGGTGACACTTCTGGATTTCATATCCCAGGAAAAGATCGCGCCAGAATCCTTTTATTTCGAAATGCTGTACGGAATCCGGCGGGACTTACAGAAAATACTCAAAGACAAAGGATACCGGGTAAGAATCTATATCCCCTACGGCAAAGCCTGGTTACCTTATACCCTGCGCCGCTTGGTCGAAAAAAAAGAAAACCTGCTTTTTGTAATCACTCATCTGTTTAGAGAAACTCTGGGGTTGAGGAAACTTCGCTGAGCCCTATCTGGGACGCTCAGGCACGGAGGCGTTCTACATAACGGATGGTTTCTTGTGAGTATTTTCCGGTGACCTGTGGAAGCACTTGCGCCACTTGATCCCAGGTTTTGACCGGTTCGTGGGAAATTTTATTCATGGCCTTGGCAATATTACCCATGCCAGCATTATAAGCACCCGCCGCAAAGGACCAGGCTTCATCGGCAGAAATGCCTTCCTTGCGGTATTTATCATGAAGTTTTTTCAGGTACCGGGCCGATGCATCCAGGTTTGATTCAGGATGCCAGACAGAACCCGGCATTTTGTCATCGCCAATTGTCAGCCCCAGCTCTTTTGCCGTTGCCGGCATGATCTGGCCCAGGCCCATCGCACCACGTGAACTTTTTGCCTGTGGATCGAAAGCGGATTCCGTTTGAATCAATTTTTGCAATAGCGCTTCAGGAACACCATTTTTAACAGCAATACGGCCTGTCAAAACTTTAAGGGATTGCCCATTTGTCTCCAATGTTGTCTCATAAGACTGCATAGCCCGCCGAGAATTAATGGCTGAGCTGTCAACTGTAAAGCCTTTCAATTTGAGCAAAGCTTTTGAAAGAGCCAAGGGGTCAATCCCTGTCTCCGAATTACCCTTTGCAGGACTCCACGCTTGAATCATATTCAGTTGATGTTTTATCAGAATGGAATAAAACGGGTCGGAATACCCCGCAGTTTTTCCCGCCGCAAAAGGACGACTGACAGAATCCAGTTTATTTAAACCTTGTAAATAAAGACTTGTGTTCAGCACAGCGCAAAACCTCAAGACAAATTTTTGACAGAACCACCTTCTTTCCGATTAAGAAAGCAAACTACGTGCCAGAGGTGTTTTAGAGGTTCACCAGCCCCGCCGCACGGGCCTGCTGATCAGCCAGATAGGAACTTCGTACAAGCGGACCGGCTTCCACATGTTTGAGGCCCAACGATTCGCCAATTTTTTTATATTCGGCAAAACGGTCCGGGTGAATGAACTCGATGACCTCCATATGAGCCGGGGAAGGCCGAAGATATTGCCCGAGTGAAAGAATTTGGCAACCCACAGCAACAAGATCCTTCATGGCCTGGATCACTTCTTCTCTTTTTTCACCCAGGCCCAGCATGAGCCCACTCTTGACGATGACACCCTGCGAACCTTTCGCCGTTGCCAGAGTTTTCAAGGACCATTCATAGCGGCATTGGGGACGCACCTGCCGTTGCAGGGATTCCACCGTTTCAAGATTGTGAGCCAGCACATCGGGCCGGGCTTCGCACACTTGCTGGATAAGCTTCCTGTTTCCCTGAAAATCCGGAATCAACGCTTCGATTTTGATCTGTGGGCAACGACCTCTTATCGCCATAATGGTTTTGACCCAATGCCCTGCCCCGCCGTCCGGCAGATCATCACGATCCACGGAAGTTATGACTGCAAATTTCAAATCCAATCGTGAAAGCGATTGCGCAACTTTATCGGGCTCATCCGGGTCGGGCAAATTCAGGTGGCCCGTGGGGACATCGCAAAACCGACAGGCACGCGTACAGGACTCTCCCAGAATCATGAAGGTCAGGGTGCCCGCGTCCCAACAGGTGCCTATATTCGGACACGATGCCGATTCGCAAACCGTGTTCAACCCGCTTGTCTTTAAAAGGGATTTTAATTGAAAAAATTTGCGCGTTTTGGGAAGCCGGGTCTTCAACCACTGGGGCAACCTTTGATGCTTTTTGACGAGGTTATGCAAGGGGTTCCTTTTGAAAGGGCAACTATGAGTCAGAACTCAGGCTGTAGTATAATAGAGTGGGTTTATAAAAAGAAACCCTTCGTTTTTTTATTAATCCTCCCACATCCTCCAAAGGCAAGCGCATGTTTTTCAAAATTCTTGACCGATACATATTTCGAGAATTGTTGAAGATATTCCTGATCAGTATTTTTGCCATGACGATGGTGCTGTATATGGACAAATTCCTGTTCATGGCTGAAATGATTGTCAATCGCGGCGTTTCTTTCATAGAAGTGATGATGATGATGGTCTATATATCTCCCTCCTTTTTTGCCGTCACCATTCCCATGGCAGTCCTCATGGCCTCGGTCGTCACATTCAACCAGTTTTCAGCCAACAATGAGTGGGTCGCTATGAAGGCCTGCAATTTGAGTTTTTTGCAGCTGATGAAACCCGTGCTGCTTTTTTCATTATTCGCCTATTTTCTGGCAAATATCGTGATGTTCTGGGCTCTTCCCTGGGGCAACCAGTCTTACAAAGTCCTGGTTTACGACATTATCAAGAACCGGGCTAATGTCGACATCCAACCCAATGTGTTCAACCGGGACTTCAAAGATCTGATCCTCCTGGTCAAAGAGCACAAAAAAAATTCAGTACTCAAAAACGTGTTCATCGCCGATACCAGCAAGCCTGGAACCCCGCAAATTATCACCTCCGAGCAAGGGATCATATTTTCAAATCGGGAAACCCTCAAGATTCAACTTAAACTCAACAACGGGACCATCCATGAGTTGAGCAACGAAAGAGGCGATTACCAAACTCTGAATTTTGACCGTTATGATATCAACCTCAGCCTTCCTGATACAGAAAGGCTGGAGAAAAAAGCCCTCGTTGGCAACCGGGAACTGTCGTTCGTACAAATTAAAGAAAAAATCATAGAAATGAAGAAAAAAGGCTTGCCCACATCCGGGCCAGAGGTGGAACTGAGCAAAAAATTCTCCATTCCTTTTACCTGCCTGCTCTTTGCGTTCCTAGGTGCCCCGCTGGGTATAAAATCCAGCCGTTCAGGCAAATCAGGTAGTTTTGGTGTCACCGTAGCCGTCATTATGCTTTATTATGTGGGGCTTATTTTGACCCAGAACCTGGGAAGAATTGGTAAAATCCATGCCTACACTTCTGTCTGGATACCCAATATAATCCTGGGCATTATAGTTATTTATGTCGTTTACAAGATGCAAAAAGAGTTGCCCTTCAGGTTTACGGAGAAGGTCACCGATTTTCTGGCAATATTTTTTGATTACGTCAAAAACCTGTTTGGCAAAGCCGGGTCTTCCCGAAAAAACAGGGGCAAGCGAAAACCCATACCAACCCGCCCGGCCCTTAAGGGAATAGACCAACTGCGCAAAGTATCTAATATTAAGAAACAGAATTAGAATGGAGATTTTTTAAATGAAAACGGCACGCGAGATCATGACACGGGATGTGGTTACAGTGACGAAAGATCAACCGATCAGTGACCTGTCCAAGCTATTTATCGAAAACCATTTTAATGGCGTTCCCGTTCTCGATGAGGGCGGAAAAATTATCGGCGTGGTCACCCAGGGCGATTTGATAGAGCAGAACAAAAACCTGCATATCCCCACTGTCATCGCCCTGTTTGATGCGGTCTTATTTTTGGATAGTGAAAAGAAATTTGAAGCCGATGTTAAAAAACTGACCGGCTCCAAAATCGAAGACATTTATCACAAAAACCCCATCACCGTTTCACCGGATACAGACCTGGGCGAAATCACCACATTGATGGCCGAGAAAGATGTGCACACCCTCCCCGTTCTGCAAGACGATAAACTGGTTGGCATCATCGGCAAGAAGGATGTAATCCGCGCGCTGGCCTGAAACCCGCACACACCCCCACAAAAGCAAAAATATTTCTACATTTTACCCCTTAATAATAAGCGGAACAAAGAAGTTCACGCGCAAAAAGCCTTGAACAGCCAAATTTTAACCTTGATTTATTTGGAAGACCTGATTAACATCCGTAATGTTTTCGGCAAACATTTAAACTAACATTATGTTTTCTGTTCATTATCTGGCTACAACTATTTCCAGTCGAATCACCCCGAACACTTCCTCCGGGAAGTCATGATTGATCTCCAAACCAAGGAAGGTGTAAGTAGACAGAAACAATAAGCTCAATTTCTGGAGGTTTTATGGACACACGATTAGCCATTTTTATCGTTCACGGTATAGGAGCCCAGCAAAAGGGATTCAGTGATGAAATACGGGAGAACCTGAAATCCAATTTCAGGAAGGCGCTTCGACATATGGGGCAAGAGAACCGGCAAGGCCAGGATGATGCCCTGATTTTCCGGGAAGGACTCTGGGCGGATATCACCCAGGACGGTGAAGATATTCTCAAAGACAGGATGTTCAACGACCCGGATACGGATGTCGATTGGATTAAGGCACGAAAATTCTTTGTAGATTATCTCGGTGATGCCATCTCCTATTTCAAAGGCAAGGCTTCGGATATTTACTCGCAGTACAATGCTATCCAGTCCAGAATCGATGGTCTGATTCAAAATTTGTCAGGTGAAACCAACCCGAATCAGAATACCCTTCTTACCGTTGTTTCGCACAGTCTTGGCACAGTGGTTCTATCGGATTATTTATACGATAAGCGGGACACACTCGAGGACAGCTACCAACTCACCTTCTCAAATTTTTTCACCCTGGGTAGCCCGATCGCCCTGTACGCCAACCGGTTTTACAACCATCAATCTAAAAAAAATCCTTTCGCGAATTTCAAGCCACAAAAGGTTAAAGACCCCAATGGGGCATGGATCAACCTGTTCGATGAAGACGATATTGTCGGCTACCCTATCCGCCCGGTGAACACATATTGCAAAAAGGCGGTGACTGCCGACCTGAATGTTTCGGTCGGTTCATTCCTTTCCGGGGGTACTCCCGCAAGCCATACGGGTTACTGGTATGATGAGGAAGTCGGGAAAATTATCGCGGAAAAACTTGCCATTGACTGGCTCAGAGTAAACAGGTGGGACAATATTGAAAAGACTCGCGCACGAACCAAAAAATACAAAGAGCGCTACGATATGCCAATAGCATAAGAGGTAACAGGTTCTCCTTTTAATCCAGTGTATTTCATTGGCAAACAAATTCATGCCCATCAGAAGCTACAAAAAACCCGGTCTCATTTTAAAACGCAACTCGGACACCGCATCTAAACCCCAAATCAAAGATTTGCAAAGAGATCTCAGGCAACTGGGATATTTATATCGCGGCATCGATGGTGGTTTTGGGCGCGGAACCGAGCGGGCGGTCAAAGCTCTACAACACGATCTGCTCAATAATTTTGGGAAAAGTTCGCAAAACGACGGCGAGGCTCCGGTTGCGGTGATCGACTACAACAAAGGGCGTGTGGTCGAGGTCAATGGCGTGGTCGACCAGAAGCTCGTGCAATGCATTTCTGATATACTCGATGATAAAAGCTATCCCAAACTCCCCTATGCTGAAAACCCTGAAGACGCGAACCGGGAAGTCATTGCGCAATTGGATGCGTTGACTTCGACCAATGTCCCCCTCCCCTTCCTGAAAGCCATATTCAAACAGGAATCCAATCTGAAACATTTCTATATTCCACGCAATGCCGATGAAGACAATTATATCGTGGTGGGGATGGATACCAATGCCGGAAAAAAATATATCATCACTTCCCGTGGATACGGCCTGGGGCAATTCACTCTGTTTCATCATCCACCCAAAAAAAGCGAAGTCAAAAATTTCATGGTAGCGATACAGGGAAACATCAGCAAGGCTATTGCAGAGCTACGGAATAAATTTGAAAATTTTGTCACCGGCCCGCCCGGAGGAAGACGCGCGGATGACCGCTTTGCCGATGGCAGAACGCAAAAAAAACCGTTAGTCTGCAAATATGAAGAAAAGGATTCGCGTTATCTGAGCGATTGCAAAAACTGCGCACACAATGTGGGAAAACAAGATATCGTGGCAGACGAAACCCCCTACTACAAAGGTGCCAATAACACCTTCAAAAAAACCCAATACCACCCCGGCTCATATAAAAATGTTCCGATCCGCAGAAACTTTCCCTGCGACTGGCCTTATGCCATGCGCCGCTACAACGGCTCGGGTGTCAATTCCTATAATTATCAAGCACGCGTATTAAAACACCTGGCAGGTTTGTAGAAAAGGCGAGATGCTTCGACAAGCTCAGCATGACACTGGAGTCAGCTCTTATGATTATTGCTCCGGTATTGGAGGGATGAAGCAATGAAGTCTTTGAACAAGGGGTGCGGGTTCATCGGGGAGGATTTAAATTCGGGGTGAAACTGGCCGGCCAAAAACCAGGGATGGTCCTTCAATTCGATGATCTCCACCAGATTGCCGTTGGGCGACAAGCCGCTAAAAACCAGCCCCGCCTCTTCCATCTGGATGCGGTACATATTATTGAATTCGTAACGATGACGGTGCCGCTCTTCAATCTCTCTTTTTCCATACGCTTTATAAGCATGAGAATTTTTTCTTAATTGGCAGGGATACTCCCCCAGCCGCATGGTTCCACCCTTATTTCCTTTGACATGCTGATCGGGCAGGAGGTCAATAACAAGATAGGGCGATGTAGTGGAAAACTCGGAACTGTTAGCATTTTTAAGATGGGCAACATTGCGCGCAAACTCAATCGCGGCGCAATGCATACCGAGGCAGATCCCGAAATAAGGCACCTTGTTTTCCCTGGCAAACTGGACCGCCTTGATCTTGCCCTCAACACCCCGATCCCCAAATCCTCCGGGAACCAGAATCCCGTCACAAGCTTTGAGCAATGCTTTCCCGTCTTCCGTTTCCAAGGCCGCCGCATCCACCCAGTCAAAAACAACACTGACCTTGTTACCAATTCCACCATGAATCAAAGCCTCTGTGAGGCTTTTATAGGACTCCTTCAAGTCCATATATTTGCCCACGATTCCTATTTTTACCTCGCCTTCGGGTTTCTGCAAAACCTGATTGATCTTTTGCCAGCGTTCCAGGTTTGGCTCCCTGCCCTTTATGCCCAATTTTTCCAGAATGATTTTACAGAGTCCCTCTTTTTCCAAGCTGAGTGGAGCTTCATATATAGAGGTGACATCCATAGCGGTGATGACGGAGTTTGTCTCGACACTACAGAACAAAGCTATTTTTTCTTTGATGGATTTAGAAAGTTTTTTCTCAGTCCGGCATAACAGGACATCGGGTTGAATACCAATTTCCCGCAGTTTCTGAACACTGTGCTGGGTGGGTTTGGTTTTTAATTCGCCTGCAGTTTTAATATAGGGAACCAGAGTCAGGTGAACATAAAGCACTTCTTTGGATTTGCCATCAAAGCGAAACTGACGAATGGCCTCCAGAAAAGGCAGGCTTTCAATATCGCCCACTGTCCCGCCGATTTCACAAATCACCACATCCACATCACTGCCAACCGAGCGGATATGCTTTTTGATTTCATCCGTAATATGAGGAATCACCTGAACCGTAGCACCTAAATACTCCCCTTTACGTTCCTTTTGAATGACATTATGGTAAATGCGACCTGCGGTGATGCTATTGGCCCGGCGCATTTTCGCGTGGGTGAACCGTTCATAATGGCCCAGATCCAGATCGGTTTCCGCGCCATCATCGGTCACATAAACTTCTCCGTGCTGAAACGGATTCATCGTCCCCGGGTCGATGTTGATATAGGGGTCCAGCTTGAGGATGGTTATTTTAAGACCGGAACATTCCAGCAAACTGCCTATGGATGCCGCCGCAATCCCTTTACCCAGAGAGGATAAAACTCCACCTGTGACGAAGATATATTTTACTTTTTTACCGTTAGTTCGTTTTTTCACGCAATATTCCTCATCAGTTTCAGGATAAAACGGCCAAACGCTTTTCGACTTTCACCAAATCCGCTTCACAATCCACACCAATTGAGTCCCTATCTGTCTCAACAACTTTAATCCTGCAACCACTCGCAAGGATGCGCAGTTGTTCGAGCTGTTCTATTTTCTCAAGATCGGACTTGGGCAAACTGCCAAATTCCAGCAAGAATTTTTTCCTATAGGCATACAATCCAATATGTTTATACCAGAAAGGCTTCAAAAAAGGGTCAAACGATGACTTTTTCAGCAAGTCACCATCCCTGTCCCAGGGTATGGGAGCCTTTGAAAAATACAAAGCGGAGCCGGAGTGATCGACAACAACTTTAGTAATATTACGGTCCATCAACTCATCGCGCGTTTTAATTAAAATCTTCAACGTGACAGTCGACTCGGCCCCTTGCAGTAAAGGTTGTACAATAAGATCAATATTTTCAGGCGGTATCAACGGCTCATCGCCCTGCACATTCACAACGACCTCACAGTCTCGATCGCGAACCACCTCGGCAATGCGGTCGGTCCCGGACTCATGATCTGGCGAGGTCATGACAACATTTCCGCCGAAACCATTCACCGCCTCAAAGATGCGGTCATCATCGGTGGCAACAATCACTTCTGCCACACTTTTCGCTTTGCATGCCTGTTCAAAAACCCATTGGATCATCGGTTTTCCTTTGATGAGAGCCAGAGGCTTTCCTGGAAACCGGGAGGATGCCCAACGTGCGGGGATAACAGCTATAACTTTAGGATCACTAGGCATACGAGGAAACAGAATCGTCAATAAGGGGAGCGGTCAGCAGGAAAAACCTGCACACACCAGCCTTCACGGGGTGAGAATAACCCAAAACCGGACCTGCTTCAACTGAATAAGTGGGAGCGACAGGGGGGGTAACTACTGAATCTGATTTAATTGGGCAAGGATTTTCCCGCGCACTTCAGCCGGGGGATTCTTCTTCAAGGCTCCCTCCAGCACTTCAACCGCACGACTGGTCTCACCTTTTTTGGAATAGGTCAGACCCAGCATATAACGAGCATCGTGCACCTTGTTGCCTCTGGAATACTTGTTTAAAACCGTCTCAAACTGGAGAACCGCGTCATCAAACATTTCCAGCGCCACATAATTAGTACCGATCCAGAAAGCAATATTATCTTTAAGTTTATTGGGAGGATTACTCAAAGCCAGGTTTTGAAACAACAAAATGGACTCGTCATAATTCCTGTTGCGATAGGCGGCCAAAGCTTTATCATAGTCCACCGGGGTCTTTACCTTTGCCCTGCGCACTCTTTTTTTGCGGACCGGTGCAACTTGGGATCTTTGCATTTTAATTCGGATGATCTCTTCATTGAGCCGGGCCATCTGCGCTTTTAAATCTTCAACTTCCGGCTCCAGAAAGTCAGCAGAATCTGTGACCGAAGAGACACCGCTCTCTAAGCGTTCACTTGCGGCATTGATTTTAGGTTCCAAGGTACTCAATATCTCTTCGAGTTCCCGAACCTTGCTGATCAGGGCCTCCTGCTGGCTTTGCAGGCTTTCCACATCACCTTTCAACTCACTGCTATCCGTGCGCTGGTCGATACTGGCAAAACCTTCCGGGTCCCCTTCTATGAACCCGTCTTCCTCAGCGTCCCCATCAGAAAACCCACTGTCCTCTGCAAAAAAATCGTCTTCACTGGAACCAAACCCGTCATCCTCCCTGCCGCGACGTCTTTCACCACGGTCCACACTCTCATCTTCAAAAGGGAAATCTTCTTCAAAAGCCAAGTCATCGTCATCTTCACCAGCCCAGGGAAGATAGCTACAACCGTTAAAAAGCAAAGCAAAGAAAAGGAGAAAAACCAAAATGAGGCGGGTGGAAATGTTGGCGGGTGGCATGTCTAGCTCCATCAAATTCGGATAGTTATCCCTTAATAATCAATGAATTATAGTAGGATTGACCTGATAATGTCAACCTCATTATTAATAGCTCCTTAGAGACATTTTTTAGAGGCTTTCCTGATAATATCGAATTTCAGGAAGTTTGCATTAACTTTTTTTGCTTGTCTCCCGTTCCTGTCCGGTTTAACAACACGGCTTGCGCCAAAATCTGTGCGGCTTTTTCAATTTCAGCCGTAGTATTGCTCCCGCCTATACTGAATCGAATTGATGAATTGATTTTATCAATGGGTATACCCATCGCTGTCAGCACAGGGGAAGGCAAACCCGAGCCGGAACTACAGGCCGACCCGGTAGAAACGGCTACCCCTGCCATATCCAGAGCGATCAACAGGGTATCGCCTTCGACCCCTGTAAACCCCATATTCAACGTATTAGGCAGTCGGTTCTGCGGGTCACCAAAAACTTCTACCCCGGAAACCTGCTCATTGACGGATTGATAAAAGTGATCTCGTAAAGAGGAAACCGGTTCCAGGCAAGCCACACGCTCTTGTGCCAATTCACAGGCTTTACCAAAACCTGCTATTCCCGCCACGTTTTCCGTCCCCCCCCCTTCTTTTTTTCTCCTGACTGCCTCCGCATACAGGCGAAAATAAATCCGGGCACCCCTTCCTCA
>CAZEBI010000012.1:0-28957 GCA_964510355.1 uncultured Nitrospina sp.
CTCGGCTCAACGAGCTATTGCATATTGCCACCGGCGACTCGCCGGGCCCAGCCTTGGAGTTGCATGCATCCCAGGTAGCCGGCATGTTCCCCTTCGAAGCCGAGTTCACGACCCCTAATTTTGTGGCTGAATTTATCCTTGTTTGCTGTGCATTTCTGGGAATCTTGGCGGAATTCCTGCTCGCCCTTACCCTTGTCCGCATTGACAAAATCTTCGAATTTTCGGTCTTCGGAGCAGCCGAGCGAGAAAACAAAAATTAAAACCAATGCAATATGTATCATTCGATTCATTTTTTAAGGTTTTTTTAATCGGACAAAACGAAACCTGTATTTTCTCAGCTCAAACAGGGCAGGAAGCATGAACAAAGCACAAAGCGTGCAGGTTATTATTCCCAACCCTACTACCGATGCAATGGAGCGGACCCCTTCATGATGCGCAATATTCAAACTGCTGTAACCTGCCAAACTGGTCAAAGCCGACAATATGATGGCGCTCCCTGTCTCTTGCAGTGATTTGAGCGATGCGCCCTTGGAGTAATCCAGTATATGGTGACTGAGATATATACAATGATCGATCATGACTCCCACAATAGAAGGAAGCATAACAATATTGATGAAGTTTAATTTTACATTAAAAACGGACATGAGTGCGCCGGTCAGGGCCAGGCCTGTAAAAAGAGGCAAGAAGGTGATGATCGCAAACCGTATACTGCGAAGGTCTATCACAAGGAGGCAAAAAACCAGCGCGAAAGCAATGCCCATCGCCTTTGGACCTTTTTCCTTGACCCAATCCAGAATTTCTGCTGCGATCAGGTTTTCATTTAAAATAGAAACCTTGATGTTTTCTTCTACCATCATGCGCCGCAACACTTCCATTTCTTTTTTCAACTGATAAATATTTTCGACACGAAAAAAGTTTTTATCTGCGGGAGAAAGCAACAAAACCAGATAATCATCCTGAGCACGGAGTTTTTTCTCCAGAAAACCGGGTATTTTCTTTTCGTCAAACGGCTCGGCATTCACCAGCTTTTTAAAATTTTCATAGCGGTCGTTGCCCAATGAAAATTTGATGATATCCATATTGTCATGAACTGTTTTTTTAATCCGGGCGATCACATCCTTCTTCGACTCATACTCTTCACGACTGAACAGGTTTAAGGAATACGTTGCCCCGATGATGGTCTGGTCCCCGCTTCTGCGTTTGATTTTCTCCAAGGCTGTATGGATTTTAAACAGATTTTTCTTGTCAGGTGTCAGGATCAAGGTCGGGGAAAAAGCAAAACCGAAATCATCCGTAGTAACCGTCTCGTATTCGCTGGCCGGGGACTCCCCTTTAAGTTTCTGAAAATCATATTCAAACCTGAGTCCGGGAAGAAGAAACAGACTCGCAATCATCAAGAGAATAAACAAGGTAGAAAGAAAATAAGGCGTGGTGGAATACAGGTTGGAAATTTTAAAAGTGAACAACCTGGGCCGGGGTTTTTTCAACCAATGGATCTTGTCATAAAACAATGCCTGCGCCGGGAAAACGAAATAATAGCTCAAAAAAGCGCAGACAATACCCATCGTGGCGATCTTTCCGAACTCTGAAAACCCCGGAAAATCTGAGAAACTCAAGATTGAAAAGACACTTATCGTCGTCAACATCGCCATAAGCCCTGATCGCCCTACCTGGCTCACAACCAGTTCCGTTGCCGCGACAATGGTTTTTCCTTTGAGGAGCTCCTGATTGAAACGAATATAAAGATGAATCCCGTAATCGATCCCCAGGCCCATTAATATAGCCACCAGAAAACCTGAAATGACGTTCAAGTGGCCAATGAACAGGCGTGTTAACGCAAACGTATAAGTCAACGACAGCAATAAGGGGAAAATGATGAGTGGGATGGAAAACCAGGATCGCGTGTAGGCAAAGATAATAAAACTTGCCAGCAGGGCCGCGAGCACCGCTGATTTCTTGAGATCATCTTGGATGAACTGGTTTTCTTCCAACCGCACAATCACCGAACCGGTAAGTTTGATGACCAGATTCGGGATATCCTTTTCAAGCCCTGTCCGGTCAATCGCCTCCTGCACAAGCTGGATATATTGCTCGGTAAAATCGGTATCCGTAACCGTCCCCTGGGGTTGGATAAAGATATAATAATTTTTCTTGCCTCGGTGATAGGAATCAATATCTTCGAAGATATGGTAACGGTCGGTAAGCGTTAGGAACTTGGTCGGATTGAACAGCTTGTCTTCCCCAAAAAAACCGCCGAACTGACCGCGGGCATAGTCAACCGCTTCCTCGACCAGAGATTCCAGGCGCAACAAGTCTGTTCGAGACATGAGCAGGAGTTGGCGGTTATTTAAAAACTCTTTGGGTATTTTCGAGTCCACAAAATGGGTTCCGGGTACTTTTTCCAAAGCCTCGGAAAGTCTGCCAATCACTTCTGGTGCCTGAAAGGGGTTCAGCTGTTCCAGCGCAACCACTAGCGGACCCGACCCGCCGGTTTTGGCAACCACTTCATTAAATTCTTGTATTAATGGTAAGTCCTGAGGAAGAAGATTATCCATCCTCGGGTTGAAGCTCAGGCCACTGGCCCCATAAAGGGACACCGCACCTAAAAGGACAGCCACAATCAGCACAGCGCCGGGATAACGGAGGGTAATTTTGTTGAAACACCAACTGAGAACTGTTTTCATACTCGAAGTATCGGGGGCGAAAAAAGCAAAATCAAAAAATCTTTATCAGGAAAAACAAACCAAGTATACACGACTTACCCCTGTTGGGAACCGGGGTTGACACCTAATTTTCTTCATCTATTACACCGCAATCTCTAGTCAAACTTATTTCTACCTCTACTGCCAGCCACATTGGTTTCTCTGGCGGCTTTAATCACCGCAGCGGCCACATTCTTCGCTACCTTGTCATCA
This sequence comes from uncultured Nitrospina sp., assembly GCA_964510355.1. GTDB lineage: Bacteria > Nitrospinota > Nitrospinia > Nitrospinales > VA-1 > LS-NOB. The sequence continues at coordinate 2,916 of CAZEBI010000012.1, forward strand.
AACACGCTGGGAATAATGTATTCCGGTTGTAAATGATCCTCGGCAATGCAATCGGCTATCGCATATGCAGCGGCCATTTTCATTTCCTCATTGATATGTGTGGCCATGCAATCGAGCGCCCCCTTGAAAAGACCGGGAAAACATAAAACATTATTGATCTGGTTGGGATAATCACTTCTTCCGGTTGCCATGATGGTCACATGAGGCCCGGCTTCTTCAGGTAAAATTTCTGGAATCGGGTTGGCCATTGCATAGACCACGGGATCTTTGGCCATTTTTTTAATGTCCTCAACACTCAATTGGCGAGGCCCCGAAACGCCGAGAAACACATCGGCTCCGGCAATAACTTCCTGCAAACTTCCTTTCAACCCATCAGGGTTGGTATTGTCCGCAAACCACTGTTTGGCCTCGTTGAGGTCACTCCGGGATTTATGAATAGCCCCCTTGCGGTCGCAGACAATGATGTTATCCACTTTCAGTTGTTTGACCATTTTAGTGCAAGCCGTCCCCGCCGCCCCGGCACCCAAAACCACGATCTTTATGTCTTCAGGTTTTTTGCCCAAAAGTTTTAAAGAATTGATCAACGCCGAGGAAACCACAACCGCCGTTCCGTGCTGGTCGTCATGGAAAACCGGAATATCCAGTTCTTCTTGCAGTCTTCTTTCAATCTCAAAACAATGGGGTGCCGCGATATCCTCAAGGTTGATTCCACCAAAACCGGGCGCAATGGCGCGAACAGCCGCTACCACCTCATCAACGCCTTTGGCATCCAGGCATATGGGAAAGGCATTGATGCCAGCAAATTCCTTAAACAGCATTGCCTTACCTTCCATCACTGGCAATGCAGCTTGCGGCCCGATATCGCCCAGCCCCAGAACTGCTGTACCATCAGTAACAATCGCAACCGTGTTGCGTTTGATCGTCAGTTTATAGGCTTCTTCCGGGTTCTGGTGGATCGCAATACAGACCCGGCCCACACCAGGAGTGTAGGCCATGGAAAGGTCATCCCGCGTTTTCAGGGCTTGCCGACTGGTGACCTCTATCTTCCCTCCCAAATGCATGAGAAACGTGCGGTCGGAAGAGTGAACGACTTCAATTCCCTCCAGCGCCTTCAATGCCGCAATAATTTCCTCAGCATGATCCGACCCTGACGTGTAGATGCTGAAATCCCGTATGGAAGCCCCCCCAGAAAGAGGACGAACCAGATCGATCGCCCCGATATGCCCGTTGAGTTCTGCAATTCGGGCTGTTACCTGGGAGAGCCCCTGGCCTTCAATTTTCAACCGTACGATAATGCTATCTCCTGCATTGGGCGTGAAAGCACTTTTTGTCATGACCGCACCTCTATTTTAGATTAGCGAATAAAACAACGGGGAATCACCCCTCTTGCTTGGGGACTCAATAATGACTCCCCTATTTTTTTCTGTTCCAGCCCAAAGCACAAGGAAAAAATGAAGCGATTAAACTGAAGAAAGGGCAGACGAGTATTTCCTGCTCGAAGGGGGAAATGACTCTTTGAGCCAAGAGAAATCATTGCTGACCTGCGAAAGCTATTGCTATGGGGTCCAGCGTCACACTGGCTAGTGGGAAAATGGGCAAAAAAAAACCGGCGGGGGAATACCCCGCCGGTTCTTGCTCTCAAATAAAATTTACTTGGGAACTACTTTGGATGCCTGAGGACCCTTTTGCCCCATGCTCTTTTCGAACTCAACTGCCTGGCCTTCTGTAAGAGTCTTAAAACCGTCCCCTTGAATTTCGGAAAAGTGAACAAAACAATCTTCCCCATCGCTGGACTCAATAAACCCATAACCTTTACTATCGTTAAACCATTTTACTTTTCCCTCTGCCATAACAAATACCCTCCAACATTTTTAGCGGCAAGGCCAATCAAGTTCCCAACCTTCCCAATTTTCAACGGGGTCCGAATCTCGTTCTTGAGTAAACCAAACTAAATAAGCCAACCGCTTTAGTCGCAAACAGGGGCCTACCCATCAAAAAACTCACAGCATCGAAATCCGCACCTTATTATAAATAGGGGGGGAGTATAGCACCAAAACCCTTCCAGAGCTAACTTTAAGGATGGCTTTGAACAACGGCTGTTTGCGAACCCTTAAGGGTAGCTCCACCCGTATAGAAAAACATTTACCGCTAATATAAATTAAAAATCGAAAGAGACCGCTAGGTTTCATCGGGGGCCCATTTTTTCTCTGATAGATCTTGTTTTTTAGCCCAGCTCAGAAACAAAAGAACCAGATAGCCTGTCCCCACCATAGGAGCCAGAAAACAAAGGTGCTGCAAAAGAGCGAGGCCAAGCGCAGATTCGGGAGCCAGTCCGCAAAATTGATAGGCCAGAAAAGCGGTCCCTTCGTAGATACCAAAACTGCCAGGAGTGATCGGTAAAACCGTCGCCAGATTCAAAGCGCCCATAACAAGAATGGGGGCCCAGAAAGGCAGATCGAAACCCAGGCTTTTTTGCACCGCCCAAATTCCCAGAGTCTGGAAAAACATCATCAAAAAAGCCAGCAGGAGGCCGAAGCTGAAAATCCGCATATCTCTTAAAACTTCAAGGTGCGCCGACCACCGTGACACAAACCTTCCGACCTTACCCATAAGGGACGAGGTGCCTTCTTTAACCTGCGGTTGTTTGTGGGCAAGATAAAACATGATCGAAGCAAAAAAACCAATGACAACGACAAAAATCAGGATCGCCTGCCCCATTCGCTCCGGCAGGGGAACAAAAAATGCCACCAGGGTCAGAACAAAAATTTTCGCAAAACCTTCCAGGAGTTGATCGAGTGCCAATACCGACAGAGCGACCGTGTGCCCCACACCTGTCCTTCGGGCCAAAGCCATCACCCCCACCGCATGCCCCCCGGGGAAAGGAATGGTGTTGCAGGATGTAGACATGAAAGCGTTGGCCTGAAAAACACTGGCAAAAGGAACTGACAATTTTCCCGGCAGGAGCAAATGCCAGAGTGCAGTCCAAACTCCCAAAATGCAGGCATTGAAAAAAACCGCCACGAACAACCACAACGGGTCCGCCCGGGAAAATTCGACCCATGCCCCATTCAGGTCAATCGACTGCAGGCAAAAATAAAGCAACCCGCCCGCAAAAACCCACAGGGCAATTATTATGAGGTATTTCTTTTTCAAAATTTTATTTTCCCAGCAGGTTGATCAAACGCTTTTTGTTATTTTATTCTGACGCAGCACTAAAATTTTATTTTACTAAAAGTTTATCGAACGCTTTCTTTATTTTATCCTGCCTCAATGATAAAGGATATCAATGAATTTATATGCTTTTTTGAAATCTCATGCTACTAATAACCCTTGAGGAGCAGAGCAGGCCCGGTCTAAACAGGAAAAAATCAATGGATGAAAATATTTATCGTTTAATTTCATGTGCCGGTTTTTTTGGGGTGGCTTTCATTGCCTGGGCCAGTGGCAACCGGCAAAAGATCAATACAAAAACCATCGGGGCAAGCATGGCACTGGCCTGGGTTTTGGGAGTGCTGACGTTTTTGATTCCCTGGTCTCGGTCCGCTTTGCAGTGGATCAATGATGTACTGGTGGCGTTACTCACCGCTTCGCAGAAAGGGGCTTTATTCCTCTTTGGGCCTCTTGCTTTGGGCCCGGGTCAGGCCTTGCCGGATGGCTCTCTCTCTATAGGGTTCGTTCTTGCCTTTCAGGTGCTCCCCTCGGTAGTTTTCTTTTCGGCGGTCATCTCCGGGCTCTATTACCTGGGAATCATGCAAGCTGTGGTCCGCTTTTTTGCCCGCATCTTTTACCGTCTGCTGGCTTTATCCGGGGCCGAATCTTTATCCGCCGCGGCAAATATTTTTGTTGGCATTGAATCGGGTTTGACCATTCAGCCTTATCTCATGAAGATGACCCGCTCGGAGATGCTCACCCTGATGACCTGCATGATGGCAACCGTCGCCAGCACGGTTATGGGAATTTATGTCCTCGCTTTGCGCGATATTTTTCCACAAATCGCAGGGCATCTCGTTTCCGCATCCTTGTTATCCATCCCTTGTGCCGTTATTGCCAGCAAACTTTCATACCCGGAACACAATGTACCGGAAACCCTGGGAAAATTGCCGCCAACCGAAACCGATACAAACCGGCCCGCCAATTTCATGGTCGCGCTGGTGGAGGGAGGCTCGCAGGGAGTCAAAATGGCTGTGGGAATTGCCACCGTATTGATCGTGGTACTTGGCCTGGAAGCGTTGCTGGATCTGGCGCTCGCTGAATCGTTTGATCTTTCCGTGCAAAGCCTGCTGGGCTGGCTGACCCTGCCCTTTTCTGCCCTTTTAGGACTGCGACCGGAAGAATGGCAACTGGCAAGCCAGATTTTAGGTTCCCGATTTATAGAAACAGAAGTATCGGCCTATTTTTCCCTGGCACAAGCCCAAATGGCTGACCCGGCACCCTTTACCCAGCGATCGGTAACCATTTTAACTTATGCGTTATGTGGTTTTGTACACCTTGCCAGCATGGGAATTTTTGTTGGGGGTCTCATCGCGCTGGTCCCATCCCGGGCGCCCGACATCACCGTGATGGGCGGGCGCGCCTTATGGACTGCTTTTCTCGCAACAGTCCTCACCGGCTGTATCGCCGGAGCACTGGTCATAAACTGATTCTTCCGAGCCTGCTGGATGGATAAAGAGCAACCCCCTCTGAAATCCTCCTTGTCAGGGGGAGCTTTGCGTAAGTTGATAAGACAGAAAAATGAGATGCTTCGATGAGTTCAGCATGACAAATCAAACCTCTCAGTATCGTCATCGCGAGTCGCAAAGCGGCGTGGCGATCCAGAGTTTCGCTGGATTGCTTCGCTTCGCTCGCAAAGACGAGTTAGGCAAAGCCCCCCTTGTCAGGGGGAGGCACAGTTCCCCCCTGACAAGGGGGGCTAGGGGGGTTAAACAATTTTGGGAAACCCGACATGAACGCCGAACACCAAATAGTTTTTCAGCCATCTGCTAGTGCCGGTGAGCCACCGGTGGCAAAGGCTGTTAAGTCGATAATACGGTTTTCCCACAGTAAAAAGTTATTGCACTCTGGCCCCACGCCAAGTGGTCACGCTGGAGGCACCGCCGCAAAACTTCCCAGCTTCCATTTGTCATGTAGTTTTTGCACCGTCCCGTTTTTAAGGAGCGCGGTTAAGCTTGCGTCGATTTTTCGTTGCAGTTCAACATCATCTTTGCGCAAAACAATACCGTAATACTCCGAGGTCAACCGGGAACCCAGAAACCGGGTGTTCTGGGTCAATGCTTTATTTTTATTAAAATAATAATTCACCTGCACCGAGTCCCCGACCACGGCATCGTTGCCGTTATTAGCCAAGTCGATCACGGCGTGACCGAATTTCTCATAAGTCTTGATTTTGATCCCGGCATATTTCTGCAAAAAATAATAAGAGGTCGTGTTGATCTGGGCTCCGACTGTGGCTCCAGCTCCAGCAAGGTCTTCGAGGTTATCGACGGGCATATCTTTTCGGGCCAACACAGCAACCCCGCTTTGCAGGTAGGGAATGCTAAAAGCCATGCGGTTTTTTCTTTCCGCAAGAATCGTTATCGAACTGATGACCAAATCAAATTTTTTGGTGATCAGGCCGCCAAATAAACCGCCCCACTCCACGTTGACCAGCTCATAATCGAATCCAGAATTTTTCGCTACCGCTTTAATCAGGTCCACTTCAAACCCATCGAGTTGACCCTGATCATTTAAAAAGGACATCGGGATGAATGTCGCATCGAGGGCAATGACAAGCTTGTTTTTTTGGAGATCCTGAGAGCTTTGCCCACAACCCAGGCTGAAAGCACAAAAAACAGCCAGAATGATATTCGAAATATATCTTTTCAACATTAAAAACGCGCCCGGTTGTGTTCAGGGACAATCCCGCTCTTCCCATTTTTCAAATTCCAGCATAAAACAACTTTCTACCCCGAGTTTGCTTTCCACATAAACCCGGCCATTCATGATCGTCATGAACTTTTTGACAACAGTCAGCCCAACTCCAACGCCGTCTATGCAGCTTTCAACATGATTCTTCAGCCGATAGAGCGGATCAAATATTTTTTCGCATTTATCTTGCGGTATCCCGTCTCCGGTATCTCGAATGGCAACGCAAGCGGGGTCGCTCTGAGTCAGGCTCAAGACAACCCTACCCCCCTCCTTATTATATTTAATGGCGTTGTCTAACAGGTTCAAGAACACCTGTCTTATCTTATCAGGGTCTCCGTTTACAAAAATTTCACGACCTGTGTCGAGCAGATTATCAAAGGCGATACATCGCTCTTTCGCTAAATCAGCCGTCGCTATAATCGCCTCGTTTACAATTGCAACAAGAGGGACTTTCACACATTCCAACTCACCCGCATCAATTCTGTTGACCTCCAAAACCTGAGCGACCAGATGCAGCAGATGTTTCCCCGCTTTGTTTATTTCACCCACACTCTCTTTTTGCTCTTCATCCAAAGAATCATCACTCAGTAATTCAGAAAATCCGATAATGGCATTTAAAGGCGTGTGAAGCTCATGGCTCATTCGCCCCAAGAATTGAGACTTCGCCAGACTCTCCTCCCGGGCACTTTCCATGTTGAGAATGGCCTCTTTTAAATCTGCGACCAGGCATTCATTTTTCTTGATCGTTTTTGTCAAGCGAAGATGCGTCCCGACCCGGGCTAAAACCTCTTCGCTCCTGCAAGGTTTATTAATATAATCGGCACCGCCTGCTGCAAATGCGGCAACAATATCCTCGGTCGCCGCTCTTCCGGTCACAAAAATAATGGGAGTATTTTCGAAAGCCGGGCCCTCCTTCAACTTGCGACAGGTCTCAAACCCATTATCCCCGGCATCATGACATCCATGAGAATCAGATCGGGTTTGATTTGAGGCGCTATCTTCAAGGCCACCTCACCACTGGGGGCCATGGATATGGAATAACCCTCCGGCTCAAGAGTTTTGCGCAACACATCCACATTCCCAGGGATATCGTCCACGATTAGGATTAAAATTTCACTTTCCATTTATTCTCTGCCGAGACATTTTTGGCTCGCAAAATAATGCCTGCAAGTTCTTTATAGTAAGATGCCAGAACTTTTCTTAGGGTCCAATAAAATGGAGGCTAGCTAAAGAACAGTTGAAAAACAGCTTCGACTTTTCCTTCAACCTCAGACTGAATATTTTTAACTTCTTGTTGGGAAAAATTAAATTTTTCCAGAATATTGGGGGCCAGGGGAGGCACCTGCGGTTCACCACTTTTACCTATTTTAGTTCCATAGGCCGTAATCTCTGCTATATGAATATGGGCGCAAAATTCCGGGTATTTTTTTGCCTGCAAGGGAGCATGGTGATATTTAACAGCTTCGACCACGTTATCTGGCAGGCCCCAGTCATTAAGCAAGGCGCCCCCCATATCGGCATGATTGAAACCGATGATCTGATCCTCAGCCCAATATAAATGTTCCCCCGTTTTAGAGCAGTATGAAAGCGTTTCAACCGCCTTGTCTGGAAGCTCCTGGTATATGATCAAACTTCCAATATCGTGCAATAATCCGGCAAGGTAATAGGGGTCGGTATCGGATTTGTTTTTCATTTCTGCCAATAACTTGGCAGAAATCGCACAAGTGAGACTGTGCTTCCAGAAAGACTCCATGTCCACCAGATCTTTTGGGATCAGGTTAAAATTATCCGAAACCGTGGCAGAAAGAACGAGGTTGGTCAATTGCTGGGTTCCAACTATTTCCAGGGCGTGTTCTATCGATTCGACCTTACCTTCCAGCCCATAAAAAGCACTGTTGGTAATTTTTAACAAACGCGCCGCCAAAGCCGGGTCGGCCTCTACAATTCTTTTCAGATCAGCGAACGTATGCTTGGGGTCACTCATGGTATTTCGAAGCTTGAGAAATACTTCCGGGGGGGATGAGATTTTTTTTTCTATGAGCTCAGATATTTTCATGAATCCGCACTAAAAATTATATGTAAATAATATATTATACAGCAAGGCTGTTCGATCCAATTGCCCCAACTTCCGGGCCAGTTCATAACAAAATTGTCCTCTATTATTTTTTGTCTGTATTTTGATCGCGAATCTTCAACCATTGCTGGGCCAGGTTTTCAGCCTGCGCGATTTCTTCCGGTGTCAATCTTTTTTTCAGAAAACCTTTATTGCTCCTCGCATCTGGGTCGCTCTTTCCCGCTATGCTGAACCACATATAGGCTTTCATAAAATCCCGCCGAACTCCAACACCCGTCATATAGATCACCCCGACATTATTGGGCGCATCCCTATTGCCTGATTGCGCCGCTTGCCGATACCATCGCATCGCCTCTTCAGGATTCCTGTCAACGCCTTCGCCCTCTTCATACATCACCCCCAGGTTATTCTGGGCATCGGCATGACCCTGCTCGGCGGCAAGCTGATAATATTTTACTGCTTGCGCAAAACTTTGCGGAACACCTTCTCCCAGGTCATACATAATTGCCAAAGCATACTGCCCGCGCGGATCATTTTGTCCGGCAAGAATTTCAAATTGCTTCAACGCAGTGGCATAATCTCCCCGATCAAAAGCGTCTCGCCCCTCCTGGTAAGAAGCGCAAGAAGCCAGCATCAACACCAAAACCAATACTATTTGTTTCATAACAACCTTCCATTTTTTTCTTTGAATATTTTTTTAAAATGAAATGAACTATCTGGCATGGCACTGAGGTGACTACTGAGCGCATGCATGGTACGCAATGCCCTTTCTCATCCAAGCAATCTCTATTTGTTCGATAATCCTCTCTACGGCAACGGCCTAATAAAATATCGTCCGCCCATGATGAACGAGTATCAAGCATGCTCTATATTGCCAGCGAGCTGGCTTTTCATTTGCTTTGCTGCCAAAGCGTACCCTCCTGAAGCTCCATCCACAAAATGCAAATGACGATCTTTGCGATCAAAAACCATGCAAGTCATCAATGCGGAATCAGAAATTTGAATGCCATAAAACAATGTCCCCGCTTGCATCTGAGATTCCAGATACTCGACAAGTTTTTTTCGTTGTTCAGGGTTGCTATCAATAGTCATTCGCAGGGTGTCGTCAAATTTTTGGAAATCAGAGTTTTTCGTCAGTGTATCAAGATAATCTTCGCCATCCATCTCCCCAACCCGCAGTCCAAATTTAAAAATAACTTTGCCCAAAAGACAGGATAGTCGCAATAAAACGGGATAAGCCAGACGGGTGAAGAAATTTTTATTGAAGGTTCGGACTTTGGTTTCATGAGCCAGTAATTTCGAATTCAATGTCACTTTCAGTTGACTTGGGCTGACAGGGCTATAATCGCTTTGTGGCCCATAAATCTTGCGTATTTCTTCTATGAATTTGGCATAGGTTTCAGCGGTTCTTATTTCATTGTCACCCCGGGCCAAAACCATGAGGCACACGGTTTCTCCTTTTTTACTACGAATCGGTTCCCATCTGCATTCCAACCCCGCAAAAAGATCCTCTTTATGGTCCGGGCCAGGTTGAATTTCATAGGTTGCAGATGTCTTGGGATCTTTTATGAGTTTCTCCGCATAGGCTAAACCGCCACCGGAAAACATAGCCAAAGTTCCCCAGGGAGAGACCTGCATCTTGGCAATCCGCACCCGGAATCCTCCTGCAATTATAATTTTTACCGGCACGATTCCGATCCTGAGTTCCATATCAAAATCACTGACGGCCAACCTCCTGGTGCCGTCCAAAGCTTTTTCTAAAGGTTTTCTACAGGATTGAGGAATGACGAATGAAGCCCCATCTCCCCCAAAAACAAATGGAACCTCAACATTCTGGATACAGTTGAGAACAGCGATAATTGAGGAGGCTCCCAGTATATTTACCTCCTTGTAGCGTCCGCTTTCAATCGCTTTGGTCGAGCCTTTAATATCAGAAACAACGACCAGCCAATCATCAGGGACATCGTGGTAATTGTTCCCATCGGCAACCCCCATAAATTCTTTAAATATCGGCAAGTCTGAATAAAAACTTTCAGACGAGTTGGAGAGGTTGGCCATTATCTTTATTACCGTCCACGTTTAGCAGTTGCCGAGCCGTAGGAAAACCCAAGCGCTTCGGTGATGAACTTTACGAGCGGTCCCGCAGTCGAGAAAGCCTTCTCCACCTCCTTGATGAACCCCGGCTTTAATGCTGAGGAGGGTTTGACAGTCTGGAGGACAAAAAAGGTTTTACGTTTCAAGTCCTGAATATGGATGTGGTCCGGGTCAAACCCTTTCGGCGGACGTTTTAGCCCTTCTCCATCCACCCCGCCAAAGCGTTTGACCAAAGACCTGTTTTTGACCACCTTTCCCCATCGCTCCGGATTCCTCACTATTGCGGTGCGGATTTTATGAAGCTCCGGGTTGGGGGCTTTCCATATCCCCGCACCAAAAAATACTTCATCTGGCGCAAGATGCATATAGAATCCCGGCGCATGAGCGTCCCTACCTACTATATGCCGAAAATGGCATCCCACGTGATCCTTGTAGGGACGTTTATCCTTTGAGAAGCGAGTATCTTTGTAGATCCTGAACATGGACCCGCCATGCGGTCTGGGGTCGGCAACATAGTATTCAGATATCCTGTGCAAAGCAGGTTGAATAGAGGTGATGAATTCACATACGGGGCCAACCACGTTTGAGCGGTACCGTTCTTTATTGGCATTGAACCACTCGCGGTTGTTGTTTTTCGAAAGGTCGGAAAGAAACTTAAAAAGTTCTTTCGAAAATCCAGGGAATGTTTTTTTCATTTGGGTCCTGTTTGGAATATTGGAGATATAAAAAAAATTAATACGGATTGAGCTTCTTTACGGTAAAAGATAAACTATTCAACAATTCCTCCCACTTCCCCTTCCCAAGAGCTTTTACAACCTGGCTTTGCACCTGATGCCAATATGGAATTGCATCTTTTAACAATTTTCTGCCGGAACGGGTTAAAGATAATGTTCTTGTCCTCTTATCCGCTCCAGGCACCACGTCTACCCAACCATTTTTTTGCAAAGGATTTAAGTTTCGTGTCAGGGTTGTGCGATCCATGACCAACGCTTTTGACAACTCAGTTATCGTTACATTATCTTTGGAAGAAATCGCGGTCAGCAAAGTGAACTGGGTGGCGTACAACCCGCAAGGCTTCAAGGCCTCGTCAAACAATTGTGTCACTGCCCGGGTGGTTTTCCTTAAATTGAAACAAGTGCAGTTCTGCACGATTTCGCTCCGTTTTTTTGAATATGTTGTTTTGCTACGGTCCATAAAAAGAGCATATACACGCATTTTCAAAATAACAACAACTTTTCCCCATATTTTCACAAAATTTTCAGGTCTCCCCTCACGCTACACTCTCTAAAGACAACACCCCAAGTTTGAAAGCAAAAGAGCTCCACCGAATGACTGAGCCCTTATTTTCACCCTGCCTCTTGCTCATTTCAAGACAACTTCCACTTATGTGCAACAATTTATCTAAAAGGTTACTTTACAATGTATTAAGGGGTATGTAGGGCATGGTTTTACAGGGTTAAATTCCACCCCCCAGGGCACCCCACCTGGCAAATCTGCATCGCAGCCACCTCATACTCGAATCCTGCCATGCCTATTCAGATTTTGGCGCGATAATTGCTGTATATATTGATAAGCCGTTAAGGCGTCAATATTTTGAAAGGACAACCCATGAATACAAGCAATAGAAAACAAGTCGCAAAACTCAGAGTTCTCAAAGGCTCTGATCTACCCGGCAAAAATTGCATCCCCAAGGCAAAAACTATGAGTCCCGTGGCAAAATTAATGGCCACTTTCTACGGGGTTGAACAAAAATAAACTCTATATAAGGAACACAGATATGTCTACCATCATGGAACGAACCCCTGTTGTTCAAAGAGCCCGGACTCCCAAGCGATATAGTAGTGAGCTTGAAAAAAAGTTGATGATTGAAAACCTGAGATTGGCTGTAAAAATTTATGGCAAGGATCGACTGCGAAAAGGCTTTAAAGAGCGAAAACAGCAAAATGCCCAGATTTCATAAACAATTCCACTACCAAAATCCGGGCCGGTCTGATATGCAGACTGCCTACGATATTTTCCCTCATTCCAAGCGCACCGACACAACCCCACTCGCATCTCAAAACAATAGGGGACGGAGTGCCTACCCGAAAACAAAAATTCCACGAAAACCTGCCGCTTTTCCATCCCATTGAGTTATGCTCACAGAATGCAGATGTTTCCCGCTTACGCAGATTTAAATCAGGAAAAAAGCAATGGCTAGAAAAACAGGAGCCTTGGCATTCGCTCTGGCATTAAGCTTGTCGGCAATGGATGTTTCTGCGGGGAAACCCAACTACGTTGAAGAAGAGATTGCAAACGGCGGATCAATTTCCGGCGTGGTCAGATATGATGGCCCTCCCAAGGATATCCGCATCGATCTGATGAAAGAAAAAAACAGCGAAACCTGTGCAAAACATCCAGAAGCTAAAAACGGAGTGAGGTTTGACCGTAAAATTCTCGTTTCAAACGGGTTATTGCAGAATGCTGTGGTATTTATCGAAAATATTGAAAAAGGCAAAGCCTGGAAAAACAGGGGTGATGAAACAGAAAGCTTTACCCGGTTTCATTTTAAAAACTGCGCTATATATCCCCCGATCACCGTCATCCGAAAAACTGCTAAGGGCGAGAAATCCGGCAACTTGACCGTGACCACCCATGATGGCGGCGTGCTGCACAACCCCATTGGATACCTGGTATCAGGTGCCAGTCGAAAAGTCCTGTTCAACAAACCGCTATCTGCAGAGGTTCTGATTGCGGATGCAACAAAATCGCTAAAACGTTTTAAACGGAAAAACAAACATTTCTTTTTGCAATGCGGCCAACATAATTATATGGAGGCCGAAGCGAGAATTGTCTGGAACCCTTATTTTTTCATCACCCACGCCAACGGATCATTCAAATTGGATCAAGTTCCAGCAGGCAAGTATAAAGTGACTGCCTGGCACCCTTATGCGGGAGAGCAAACTCAAAAAATTATCGTATCGGAAGGGACTGAAACCCTGGCTGATTTTTCGGTCAAAGCGGAGAATAAAGAGCGCTAATTACTGATAAAAAGGACCACAAACCAGTGCCCGCTGAACACCCGGTTTTAAGGAATGCAGTCCTGCAATGAGTTTTTCCGGACCGATTAAAACATCGACGATTTGCCCGGAATAACGAATGGCCGTCTCGCGCATCATACCCATCATTGGCCATCCCCATAAAGCCGCTACGGTGACACCATCCTGCACAAAATGAGGTTCTGTCAGAAAACTGCAACTGACAACGGCTTCCACAGGACTTCGGTTACTGGCACTGCCACCCACCAGGTCAATGACCACGGACTGATCTGGAATAAGTTCTTTCAAGTGTTGGTTGCTGACTAAAAAATTCACACCCCGTAACTCCGGGGGTTGTTCCGCACCGTTTACCACTAAGTCTGCATCCTGCAGCCAAAAATCAACGCAGCCCTTGGTAGTATGTGAGCGACCTAGCACATGGATAGTTTTAATCTCGTGACGGTATAGTTCATGCAACGCCCCCTGAGCCACATTGCCGTAACCCAGAATAACCGCCTTTGCGTTTACGATATCCAATGCAGGTTTATTTTCTTGCAATAACTTAATACCATATCGCGCACCTGCCTGGCCGGTTTCATGCAGGCATTGGATACGGCGCAAACCAAATTCTGCCGGTGGATGGCTGGCGCGATAAGCCGCAATGGCTTTTTCGCCATACTGCTGTTCAAACTCATAAAGATCAAAAATATGTGCGCCATCATTTTTCAGCTTAGCCAAAACGCCTTGCCGATCTTTAAATTTTGAACTGTCATAAAAGTATAACGCGTCGGGGCCAACCACATTTAGCTCTTCGACGGAAAGCGTTGGCTGAAAAATCTGCAACGAGCGAGGATTGCGATTGCCACAGCGGCGGATTGCGCTGCGTAGCCGTTCACTCCACCCAATGACCCCGACCTGCAAGCCACCTATGGTATTTTTTTCAAAAAATGGTTTTAAGGACTCGGCCATGGCAAGGCGACCCAGAATTTCCTGATCTGAATTAACCTTTGGTGATGCACATATTTCTTCCATTGCAATCACATTGATGTACCGATCCTGAAGCAATTTCGCCCGATCTTGAAAAGAGTGAAAATGCGCCATACAAAACAAGGTGCATCCCTCACGCATTTCTTCAATGGAAGAGAGTGATGGACCTTTAAACTTGACAATGATCTCCTTATCCCGATAAAGCTGCTCTGGCGTCTGCATAATGGCATTGTTTTGCTCGTACTCACGATCACTGAACCCAACGCCCTCTCCAGCCCCGTATTCGACATAAACTTTGAGGCCCGATTGAGTGAGCCTGCCAACATCTGCCGGCACCAGTGCAACACGTTTTTCCAGAGCCCCGGGATTTTCTGGAGACTCTATTTCTTTTGCCAGCGCTATGGAGGAGAATGCTCCAGAAGATATAGTCATAGAAATACTCTAATGCAAAAAGGACAATAATGGAATTAACATGACAACAATATTAAAACTTTTTCATTGCGAAGAAGTTTCGCGTGATTCTCACGGTATACACTCACACAATCCACAAAAAAAGAGCCCCGTCAAATCGACTGAGCCCTTTCATTAAAAATGGCACGATGCGAGCCGTGATAATTTCCTCGGTAATGCAGAGATTTTTTTATAGCTTAAGGTAATTTTCTGTAGAAATAATGTTTGCATAGGCAAAACCAAGTGTAGCCATATGATCGGCATGAACTTGTTGCGCAGGGATACGTGACCCATTAAATTCCAACTCACGGGTTGCACACGCATCATGGATGAGGGTGCATAGGTATCCAAAATCGGCTGCTGCGCGTGTTGTTGCATCGACACACATATGACTCATGGCTCCACAAATCACAAGCTCATCAATATTTTTCTGACGAAGAACTTCTTTTAAATCTGTATCCCTAAAGCTGTTGATCTGATGTTTCAAGACCACAGGTTCTCCCTTAGAGGGGCTTACTTTTTCGTGAATGGACGCACCCACGGACCCAGGAGAAAAAAACGGTGAATCATCGGTGAGAAACTCATGCTTCACATGAATCACTGAATCGTTTGTTTCACGAAACAAGGCAATAAGGCGCGATGCCTTTTCTGCGGCAGAATTAATCCCCTCCAAGACCCATTTCCCACCTGGAAAATAATCGTTTTGAAGGTCTATCACAACGAGTGCTTTCTTTGACATATATAGCCTCACTTCAGGGTTGATAGCAAACTGTTCATTGATAGCCGGGCCAGCCCCTATTTGTTGTGGCCTTTTTTCTTGCCCTTGTCTTTGTCCTTGTCTTTGTCTTTGTCCTTGTCCTTGTCCTTGTCTTTGTCTTTGTCTTTGTCTTTGTCTTTATCTTTGTCCTTGTCTTTATCTTTCTTGGCTTCTGCGGTTACAGGGGACATGATGTCTACTCCCGTCCACTGCAAAACGCCCCCCAGAACAAAAGAGAATATTGACAAAAAAACGATCACTTTAGTGCTCATGGTTTTCATTGCGCCCCCTATTTAAAAGGTTTCTATTGATACATAGAATTATGAAAATTTAAACCGCGATGCCATCAGTTGAGGTGGCATGTTTTTTTGAATTCCACCACTCGGACCAGCCCCGGAAAATTCTTCCAGTCTTTCCTGGGCATTGCATTGATCAAATTTTGAATTTTTTCAATCTGTTGCAGGCCCGCACCTTCGGTAATATGAAGTTTTCCGGCTGCCCAGCAATCCGCCTGTATTTCTTGCTGGTATAATTCATTAAAATTCGAGGGAGTCTTAATCAAATGGCCCAATACCAGATGAGAACAGACATGATAAACCGCAAATTTTCTCAGCAAGGGGTCCACAATATTTAAAATATCCGGATTGTATTTTATAACCGGCGTTCCATCGGGTTCGTATCCGTAGGAAATAGCCTTTCGCGTGTCACCCGACGTTTTCCATTGAACCTTTTTTGAATGGTGATCGTAACAATACATCAAGGGGGATGCTCCAGAACTCGTGGGCTGTGAAACACCAGATGAAACCGAGCTTGATTGCGGTCAGTTTATCATGCTTTGATAGGATTCTTTGGAAAGCTCATCCGCATTCACCCTGCTCGTGTTACCCACTGCAAGAATAAAAACTCCCGCCAGAACACCCACCCACAATCTTTTAAAAATAGTCATATCCTTGATTCCTTGAATAATAGATCAGTTAAAATAACACGAATAGAAACCAGGATCGACCTCTCGCAAAAAAACCCATCAAATACTATTGCCTAGAATTTTTCTTATACCATAACTTGAGACATGATTTTTGTTCAATGCTAACCGGTGGAATTACTTTATATACGATTAAAAAATCGACTGAGCCTCTACGTATACAAACAATACGACAGCACACCCGCTTGCAGCAGAAACTGATTCATGCAGTTTCCTTAAGTCAGACCCAAAAGTCGTCAAGAACGACTTCTTTTTATTTTGGCTGGTTCTTGAGAAAAATCAGGGCTGGTTTTTTTCGATTTTACGGACAAACCTAAATAGCTTCTCTGGCCTCGGTCAAATAGGTGCTGATCGCTGTTTGCAATGTGTCCGATTGCGCGGAAAGGCTTGCGGCGGCAGCATTGACTTCAGCAGCTACGTTGCCGACATTATCTGTGGAACTCGACACCTCCGCAATACTGGAAGTCATTTCCTTTATTCTTGCCGAAGTCACCTCAATACTTCGGGCAATTTCATTTGTTGCCGCGCCTTGTTCTTCGACCGCAGCGGACACGGAAATGTTTGATGAACTGATGTCACCCACCTTGCTGGAAATATCTGTAATGCCTGATTTTGTATCCTCTATGGAAGATTCGATATCGGTCACATAACCCCGAATCTGTTCTGTCGCTTCCGCCGTTTGTTTGGCCAGGTTCTTCACTTCATTGGCGACAACCGCAAAGCCCTTACCCGCTTCCCCGGCACGCGATGCTTCGATCGTAGCATTCAAGGCAAGCAGATTTGTTTGTTTGGCAATTTTTTGAATTATATCAACAGCGCTGCTGATTTGTTCCCCCGCAGTCTGCAAGTGACTTACCTTTTCGGTCGTCTCACTCGTTGACGTGGTGGTTTCGTCAACAATTTTGTTTGTTAAAATAATTTGCTGACTGATTTCGTTGATAGAAGCTGAGAGCTCTTCGGATGCGGCGGCCACCGTTTGCACATTGGCAGAGGACTCATTGGCCCCATCGGCTATCACGCCTGCCTGCTTACTGGTATCCGCTGCGGCCTCTTCCATAGTCTTTGCGGAACTGTTCAACTGGAAAGCAGAGCTGATAATCATTTCCACTGCCTCTCCTACTGTATCTTCAAACTTATCCGTTACTTTTTTGAATTTGCCCGATTTATCCTGCATGGCCAAAAGGGCTCCATTGATCGTCCTGCTGGCCACGAGAAACGATCCTTCCATGTTATTTTCAATAATTTTCCGAAAATACTGGTTGTCATTGACATGTTCCATGCAGGCTTGCGATTCACGGATATAAGCATCACAGCGGTCCACCATGTCATTTATCGTGTTGAACAATTCGCCTAATGGGCCGGTCGCGGTAATATCGGTGATTCGCGCTTCGAAATCGCCAGAGCATACCTTTTTCATGACATCCAGCGCTTTCTCAATTTCCATTTCATTGCTATTTGTCAAGACCGCGTCGTCAGTAGAACGAACCGATTCTTCATTTTCTGTGGATGATGGACTCATGTTTATACCCCAAGTGAAAAAATGAATTCGTTATAACCTAATTTGGCCCCTGCTAAAAGATCTACAACCGCTTGAAATGACTTTTCCATACCTTCTTTGGGGCTGGAACAAGATTTCTCAATGTTTAACAAGTTTTTGTATAGGGGAATGATGTGTTCATCCAGTACGGCTCTGTTCGGAACACGACGATTAGAATGGTATGCGATGACATTGTTGTTCATATCGTGACTGGGTGTCACATGCGCCAACACCCAATAATGGTCCCCGTTGAGCGAACGGTTGAGCACATATGCAAAAATTTCCTGATCACTTTGCAAGGTTTTCCATAACAAGTGGAATACCGCTCTGGGCATGTCTGGGTGGCGAATTATATTATGTGGCTGGCCGAGACACGCTCTCTCGTCTGGAAAACCCGCGACTTCCAGAAAAGTACGGTTTGCGTAGGTGATCTTTCCTTCCAGGTCGGTTTTTGAAACGATGACATCCTTAAAAAATATCTCTTTCCCCGTCAATTGAGCATTTCCATACAACGCACCCATGTGAGTTTCTCCAAAAATCGACTATTGCGTTATCCGAATTGAACACGTTTCATTATAGTAAAAAGTCAGAGCAATGTGGTCGTTTTCTCGATCCTGTTTTTAGCAAGCGGGAATAAAACCTTCACCCAGAACTTTCCGTATAGCGTTAAAATCTACAGAAGCAAGAGGTGGTCGCGGTTTTTCAAGGGCTTCTCTAATGGCAACTGAATAAAATCAAGTATCCCGTTCGCTCAGTTGGAAGTCGATTTTGGCGGGGTGAGAGAAGTCTCCATCGACATCCAATTTTATTTCCTTAAATTCATAATGGCATTGCATAAAAACGTCAATGATTTTCGGGTCAAAGCTCCTGCCGCCTTCTTTCAGAATGATATCTTTTGCAACTTCAAACGGGTAAGGGTCTTTATAAGGGCGCCGACTGGTCAAGGCATCGAAGGTGTCGGCCAGGGCCACTATCCTGCCGGGCAAAGAAATCTGCTCTCCCAACAAGCCGTTGGGGTAGCCTGTTCCATCCCATTTTTCATGATGATGAAGGGCGATTTTCTCGGCCAGGTTGACCAGGGATGATTGTGAACCACTTAAAATCTTTGCGCCAATAACCGTGTGTTTCTTTATTTCTTCAAATTCCTCCGAACTGAGTTTCCCTGATTTGAGCATGATCTTATCCGGGATACCAACCTTTCCTATGTCGTGCATAGGCGCAGCATATAAAATAGAATCTACTTCTTCACTGGCGAGGCCCAATCCTTTTGCCAATATAGCGCTGTACTGGCTCATTCTTTTTAGATGGTCACCCGTATCTTCATCTTTCAGCTCAGCGGTCAAGGACAATCGACGGATCATCTCTAAATGGGCTTTATTGGTTTCCGCCAAACTGGCTTGTAATTGTTTAGAGAGCTCCTGAAGCTGCCTGTTGGCAATTTCTATAGCTTTTCTTTTGCTGCGTTCGGACTTATAGAGAGCAGACAACTCCTCGGCATATTTCAGGGCCTGCCCCTCTGAAGTTTCCAGATTTCGCTGCAATTCATCATTCTGTCCAGGGTAAGAAGCCAAAGCGTTTACCTTTAAATATTTGAGAGGAAAAGCGGTGATACTTGTTCGTCAATTATTTTCCTGTTTTTTTAGGAAATGCTTTTTTTATAGCCGTTACAGGTCAGGCGGGTCCGTGACTGACGATTTTTTGCAGATCGCTGGCCAGTCGGGAAAGTTCTGCCGCGGCTTGTTGGGTGTCATTGGCTCCGGCAGTAGTACTTTCCGCCGCCGAGGCCACACCGGTGATATTCTCGGTGATCTCACTGCTTCCTCTGGAAGCTTCTCCGACACTTCTGCCGATTTCAGCCGTCGTGGCACTTTGTTCTTCCACAGCACTGGCTATGGTCGAAGAGATGTCGTTGATTTGAGTAATGATTTGGCTTATTGAGCCAATGACATCTACCGCATCTCGGGTATTGTTCTGGATAGAAGAAATCTTCTGGGAAATTTCTTCTGTCGCTCGGGCTGTTTGATTCGCCAGCTCTTTGACCTCATTGGCAACCACCGCAAACCCTTTGCCCGCTTCTCCCGCACGGGCCGCTTCAATCGTAGCGTTTAGTGCGAGAAGATTGGTCTGCTCGGCAATCGAAGTGATGGTCTTGATCACATCGCCAATTTCAGAAGAGGCCGTTCCCAAATTGCTGACCGTCTCATTGGCAGATTGGACCATCTTCACCGCCTCAGCGGTTACCTGCGCGGCTTTATTGGCGTTCTGGGCGATCTCTTGAATGCTGGCACCCATTTCTTCTGTTCCTGCCGCTACCGTTTGCACGTTATTGCGAACTTCTTCACAGGCAGAAGAAACAACATTCGCCTGTGCAGAGGTCTCTTCCGCATTGCCCGCCAACTGCTGGCTGGTAGCTGTCAGTTCTTCTGCCGCTCCGGCCAGGGTCTGGGCGATTTCAGTCACCTGACCCATCACTTCCTGCTCGCGGGCTTCCATTTCTTTTCTTTTGGTAATATTTGCCCAGGTGACCATGGGGCCCACATAGTTTTTATCATTGTCATACACAGCCGAAGCGGTGATCTCCAGTGTTGCCGGACCCACTTGTATGGTCGAGTCAAAAGGGAGGTTGTTGGGGTCTGCCAGGATCTTTCTTTGATGGGCCGGGTTTTTATGGAAGACGTCGATGGATTTGCCCATCAATTCATCCACCTTGAAAGCCAGATACTGCTCAAGCCCTCTAAGCGTTTTTTCAGTCGCGGCATTCATATAGAGAATATTGAAGTCTTTATCTGCACGCATGATATTAAGAGGGGCATCATCCACCATATTTTTGACCTGCGCGATCTCATTTTCCTTGGCCAGTTTTTCGGTGATGATATCCCAGGTGACCATAGGCCCGATATAATTACCGCCATCATCGGTGATTGCGCTAACGAGCAAATCAAGGACCTCAGGGCCAACCTGAATCTGCGCCCTGTGAGGCAAGTTTCTCGGGTCAGACAGGAGTTTCCTCTGGTGAGCCGGGTTCTTGTGGAAAATATCAATGCATTGTCCCATCATTTTATCTACGGCAACAGGAAGATGCTTTGCGATTGTTTGGAGAGTTTTGACTGAAGAAGGGTTGATATAGCTGATTTTAAGATCTACAGGGTTGCAAAAAAGAACATTTACGGGAGCCTGTTCCATCATGGAGCTGACCTGAGCCGACTTTTGTTCGAGCTTTTGCTTTTCAGTCACATCATCCCAGTTCACCACATAGCCAATGACCTGCCCGGTTACGCCATAAATCGCATTGATAACAGCTGAAAGGGTATTGCTTCCAAACGCGAATTCAGCGGTATGAGGCAAGTTAGAAGGATTAGTCAGAATTTTTTCGATGTGGCGAGAATCTTTATGAAAGCGATGGATGGAGCCTCCGACTACTTCATCCACTCGAACATTAAATAATTCTTTAATATCCCCTTCAAGCGTTCGCAAGGTTGCAATGGATTTATCGTTGGCGTGGATCAAGGTAAAATGGGTGTCGGCAAATAACAGGTTCGATTGCGCCGAGTTCAAGCAAGCCAGCAGATTGGACGAGCTTTCCATCAAGGACGCGTTCTGATTGTCGCTATTGCCTCCAAACAGCTTGGAGAAAAAACCTTTATTTGCACTGCTGGATATATTTTGGTAGCTCACTGGAACTCTCCTGAGGTGTTATATGTTTAAACCTGCATAAATCAAAAACACGATTGACCTGCGCATAAAAAGAAACTATCAGAAATCACATACCGCTTTGGAGCCTTCTTTTGATTGAACAATGCATGATTCCTCTCTCCGCCTGCTCAACAATATCTTCAAAAAGAAATGGTTTTCTTAAAAAAAAATGGATATCTTCTTCCTCGATATGGGCAGCCAGGTTATCAATATTGTAATCACTGCTTACCAATACCCGGTAGCTGTCGGAGGAAATTTTTTTTGCGATCTTAAAAAATTCTAACCCGGTCATCCCTTCCATTTTAAAATCAGAAAAAATGATGTCCACCGGCCCACTCTCCTGCATAAATCTTATTGCTTGTTCCCCTGAACTTTTGCCTATGCTCTGGAAGCCCTTGTCAGCCAAAACGGATTTCAGCAATAAAAGTTGCTGCGGATCATCATCAATGACAAGTATTTTTTTATTGAGTTCAGGATTCATAGCATTTGCTCTCACTCTTGAACGATTCAAAGGACCATAAACCGTTCTCTGCTTTTTTCCAAACAATCCCGGCATCGGAAAAGCGCATCCCAGAAAAGTAAATCACCCGTGTAACTCTGTACAATATTCAACAAAAGGTTCCATTTAACAATACTGGTTAATCAGCTAATTATCAGGTATGGAATTTATGGGAACTACCTGTAATTGGGTAGGCAATTTAAGAAACCACCTGCAGGACAGGTGTGATCGAGGCAAGAAAGGCTGAATCACCCTTAATTTATTGGCTATCCAATATTATCCAGCTCAAGGTGAACAGCTGGGGAAAAGGCGGGAGTAGTTCTAAAGGCTGTTAAGGTAGGTCGTTAAGTTGATATTTTTTCCGGAAATCCCAAGTTTGTGCCGAATGCTGTTGCGGTGCGTATCAACGGTTTGAGCTGAAACCCCGATGAAGGACGCGGTTTCCTTGGTGGAGCATCCGGTTTTTATAAAATTGCAGACTTCAATTTCCTTGGGAGACAGGTTCAATAATTTATTGGAGACCTTCACTCCAAACTCGGAGGTCAACTCATGAATATTATTTTCCAGCGTGTTGTGGATCTCTGTATTCGCACCGGCGTCTTTTTCCCGGAGCTTTTTGACCAAAGGCAATAATAATTTTTCGGCGTTTATCTTCACAGCCTGTTTCAGGTCATCTTTTTCCTTTTCGATGTATTTGAGCACTTCCTTGAGAGCGGAGTATTTACTATTGATGTCCTGGATCAACTCCTCCCTCTCCTTTTCGGCTTTCTTGCGCTCGGTAATATCACGCACAATTCCAGTGAACTTGCGCTGATCGCCCAACCATATCTCACTGATAGCCAAGTCAACAGGAAAGGTGCTCCCATCTTTTCGCAGCCCGGTTTCTTCACGCACAACTCCAATGACCTTAGTAATCCCTGTCTGCAGGTAGTTTTGCATATACTCATCATGCTCATCGCTGTAGGGCATTGGCATCAGCAGGTTGATAGGCTTGCCAATTATTTCAGTTGATTGATAGCCAAAAATCCTCTCAGCGGCCGGATTAAATAACTCCACAATACCGAGCATATCGATAGAAATGATGCCATCCAAGGCATTTCTAACTATAGAACTTAGCCGAAACTCAGTTTCAGCCTTCTCCTGTTCAACCTGTCTGCCTAAACGCCGGTTTTTCGCTTCCAATAGCTCCCGCTTGACAGCACTTGCCAGCCGCACCAGATTATCTTTCATCAGGTAGTCCTGCGCCCCGGCCCTCATGGTTTCGACGGCTAAGTCATCGCCAATCGCCCCCGAAATAACTATGAGCGGGATATCCATTCTCTTGCTCTTTAACAGTGATAATGCTTCCGAAGTCTCAAGTTTCGGCATTTTATAATCACAGAAAATAATATCCCACACCTGGTTTTCAAGAGCATCGTCCATGGAAGACAAGGTCTCTACTCTTTCAAACTCCACATCGAAACCACCCCGCTCAAGCTCAGCAGCCTGCAGCAAGGCATCCGCCTCAGAATCTTCAATCATCAGTAAGCGTAGTGGTGTCACGGTATTGCCATACTCTGAAATTCCTCAACATTAAAATAAAAATATTCTCAGCTTCAAAGGCGCTTTTGAAAACTTGTCCGCCATACGGCTAGCCCACCGGGGCACCGATTTCAGAAAGGGTAAAATAAATAGTCGTCCCTTTCCCCAGTTCACTTTCCGCCCATATTTCGGAGGAATGGCGGTTGATGATGCGTTTTGCCGTTGCCAGCCCGATACCTGTTCCGTTGAACTCACTATCGGTATGAAGCCGGGTAAACGGAATAAAAATTTTCCCAGCATAATTCTGATTAAAACCCACTCCGTTGTCACGCACAAAAAAAACCTCGCGATGGTCAAAACTGGTTTTCCCAAATTCAATTTTTGTATTATCACAGTTTTTGGTGAATTTTATGGCATTGCCCAGCAAATTTACCAGGAGAATTTTGATTAAGTTTCTATCGCCTTTAGCCCTCAGTTTATCTTCGACAGCAATATCAATGGCGCGCAGAAAAATATCATTTTGAAATTCTCGCATAACTTCCTGAACCAAAGCACTTATATCAAAATCAACCCGGTACAGTTCCGACCTGTTTACTTTAGATAACCTCATTAAATCTTCGATGAGTTGTTTCATGTCGGTACTCGCCAAGGAAATTTTAATTAGAAAATTTTTCCCTTTTTCATTTAATTCCTTGCCATGATCGCGGGTTAAAATTTCCCCGAACTGGATAATTCTTCTTAAGGGGGCGCGCAGATCATGGGAAACCGAAAAACTGAAGGCTTCCAGCTCCTGATTCACTCGCTTGTAGGCAATAGTGCGTTGGTGGACCATTGCTTCAAGATCGTTTTGATAAGTCATTAATGCTCTATGCTGGTGATCGCGCTCGGTAACATCCTCTCCCGAGCTCAATATTCCAGAAATACTTCCTTCTTTATCAAGGAGAACCTTATTGGTCCAGACGATTGACTTTTTCTCCCCACCGCTCACAATAATATTATTTTTATAAGACGTTAAATCAATAACTTCGCCCCTCATTAAATCCTCAAATACGGCTTTCACCTTATTTCGGTCCTCCTTGGGAACAAAATTGTCAAACCAGTTTTCACCGATAACTTCCTCCGATTGCAACCCTAAAACATGGCACCCCATTTGGTTGATCGCTGAAACTTTTTGATCCTTTTCTATCACTATCAGGATTACGCCAGCGGTATCAAAATAATTTCGCGCCCTTTCTTCTTCGACCTTCAATACAGTTTCAATATTTTTGTTTCTATAAATACTGATAGCGACAATCCAGATTACAAACAAGGCAAGAAATCGATTCAACAAAACCTGCCAAAATTCCCCGCCTGGGGCCGAAAAAACAAAGCCAAGAATTATAAAAAGGGATGCAACCCCAGCAGAATAATAAATATATCTGCTGTCAGGAAACCAGTAAAAATAAATAACCAAGGCAACATAACCCACTCCCGCTGCCACACCAAGAGGGATAATCAGGTCCGCCAGCAATATCGCCAGAGCCAATAACCCCGCCACAAATAACTTTTTTTTATCACTTTTGGGCCGGATTGAAAATCCGGCAGGGTTGGCCTTGACGCCAAACTCGTTAAACTTGAAATACAGTACGCCTCCGACAACAATTATTAAAAACCCGGTGGCACCGGAAATCCAGGCGGCCCTTATGAAAGGAGCTTTTATCTCAGAATAATCGATTTTAGCGACCAAACCCAGATCGAGGGCTGCAACGGGTTCAAATGCGGCCAGTACTTTTTCACCCCTGTAATCAACGCCAATGATGATTCCAGATTCTCCATCCAAAGCCCTGTGCATGGGTTCTGCCAGTTTTGATTTATAGGACACAGGATCTAGCGTATCGACAACAATATGGTGGTGCCTTAAAAGAAAAACGATTTGACCTTGTTTTAATTCAGCAAGTGTAAATTCTCCTGTATCACCAAATATTGCAAATTGTCGCTGGGCATTAATTATATGGCTTATAGTGTCGGCTCGGACTCTTGCTGAAAAACCCTGGGCAGGATACTCTTGATGTAACTTTGCAACAGCCTCCATGAAACGTGCCTGACTTTGAACGCGCTCGAGCAGATGACCTTTCTCTCGGTGCAGGTAAGCTTCAAATGAAATTGCAATGGAAAGCATTCCAACACCGATAGCGATTCCAAAAGATATTATTACAAAATAGAAGCGTTGATTTGTTTTGATGGGCATCGAATAACTCTTGATTCAGGTTGAATTATCCATCATTCAAACAGGGATGGTCGCTGTTGCAGGTGTGATATTTCGATATTTTCCAACCCCTAGCAGAGTGCTGAAAAACTATTTAATACTCGCTTTCACAACCCTCATGTCGGGTTTTGCCCAATCATTTAACCCCCCTAGCCCCCCTTATCAGGGGGGAACTGTGCTTCCCCCTGATAAGGGGGAGGGGGTTGCTTTTAATAGTTTTTCAGCAACTGACCTTGCCCTGTTTTAGTGGACAGTTAGTTAAGAGGCATTGGCCTGTTTCTC
>CAZEBI010000013.1:0-2689 GCA_964510355.1 uncultured Nitrospina sp.
GAAGGTTTTGAAATTTCTGTTTCCATGAGAGTCGAAGCTGCGTTAGCCCTGATAAAAAAAACCGGCCGGACTTGATTTTGCTGGATGTGATGATGCCGGGAATTGACGGGTTTGAAACCTGTAAAAGATTAAAATCCAACCCGGCTACCCAAGGCATTCCGGTCATCTTTGTGACCGCATATTGTTCACGGTTTTTAGGTTGGAGGTGTGGACTATATTGTTAAGCCCTATAAGAGAGAAGAGGTTTTGAGCCGGGTTAAAACGCATCGGAAAATAGAACGGTTGCTGCAAGATAAAGAAAGCCTCAATAAAAAACTACAGGATCAAAATGATGAGTTGATTGAGAGTCAAAACCAATATCGGATCATTATTGAAAAATCCTCCGATGGTGTATTTGGTTTGGATGCCGAAGGAAAAATATTAACGGGCAACTCAAAGTTTTATTCTTTTTTGGGGTTTGAGGCAAAAGAGATCATCGGCAGACCTGTTATGGATATTGTTAATTCGGAAAACCCATCGAAGATTCGCGCCGAGATCGCGACTCGCAGGTTCGCGGACCGAGCTACTTTGAATTTAAAAGTCCAGTTTTGCATTAACGAAAAAGCTCCCATTTGGCAGGAACGCAAATTTTATACCTTGTTGCTGGATTCATACGGCATCTGGAATTTGCCCAATAATAAATTGCATGAAAAAGGCGCCGAGAAAAAGTATCTGGGCGCGATTTGTATTGTGAAGGCGCCATCGTGAAAACAAGTTTTAAGAAATCCTCAATTTTTTTTCGGCATATAATGAATCATGTTTAAATTCATGGTTTGGTTTTCAGCTATTGTCACTATTGGTTTCATAGTGTTGATGGTGTTTGATTACGGTTGATCCGCAGAGCTGGAGTTTTATAAAAAGGACCTCATGAAGTTTTCTCGTCCTTTAATCAAAGCGTTTCTGATTTTCCCTATGAATGTGATGGGGGTCATCCCGGCGTTTCTGCTCTGGTGTTCGCGGTCAGGAGGAGTGCTGGAATATTTTTCCACTAGTTTTAGTGGGGTTTTAGCGGGAATGTTGTTGGTCATAGCCGGAGCAGGACTGTGTTGGGAAACGGTTTCCCTGTTCACCGAATACGGTGAAGGAACCCCGGCCCCGTTTGATCCGCCCAGGAAACTGGTGACCCAGGGGCCGTATAATTATACGCGCAACCCCATGATGGTCGCCGTCTTGCTGGTGTTATCGGGGGAAGCCCTGTTGTTTGCGTCCGTTCCACTGGCAATATGGTTTCTGTTTTTTTTCGGCCTTTGCCTGATTCTCATTCCACTTCTGGAAGAGCCTGACCTGGAAAACCGGTTGGGAGAACCTTATAGGGAATACAAGCGGAAGGTTCCGCGCTGGTTACCGAAAATTGCAATTAAGAAATAATAGGGTTTCCTGTGAGTGACGAGGAAGGCAGTTTGATGGATTGGGTTGGAACCGTGATTGGTATCGTGGTTGCCGGGTTCATCCTTTTTATTTTGATTTGGCCTTTGATTGATCCCACACCTGAAAAATCTTCTTCGCTGAGAGAAAATATTCAAAAGGCCACAGAAAAATAGGGGTTTTTAATCGAACGGCGGTTGGGTTTTGCGCCGGTATTCCGCAGCGGTTAAATTCATTCGGCCTTTTATGAAAGCCAGCTTTCTTTCCGCAATGGAGATAGCCTGAACATCGTTATTTTTCTTTCCCAGGCGTTTGGAGATTTCAATTTCCTCCACCGCCTTTTCCCAGTCTTTTAGTTTTTCGTATACGCTTATCAAATTCAAATGGGCTTGTACGTGGTTCGGGTCGACTGCGATCATTTTCTGGTAGTATTGGGCCGCTTCTTCGATCCTTTGGTCGTACCAATATTCCAGGGCGATTTTGAAAAGAATTTCTGTGTCATCCGGTTGCAGGGATTCGACTTTTAGAAATTCTGCCACGGCCAGGTCGTTGCGAGTCATCTTCGAATAAACTTCTCCCAGCCCCAATCGAGCTTGCACATTTTCGGGTTCCATCTCCAGGGCTTTTTTGAAAGACGCGATAGCCTCTTTTCTTTGATCGGCTTCACTATAGACCAAACCCATTTGGGTGTAAGCAGGAACAAATTGTGCGTCCAACTCCAGCGCTCGGCGCAGAATATCAATGGCCTCGTCATACGCCCCGATTCTTTGTTTATCAACAGCTCTCTGGATCAGGATGTTGGGGTCGGCAGACTCAGCTGGCACCTTGGTGTTGTCATCAATTTCTCCGCAACCCATTAACAGGAGGCAGAAAAATATTGTTTTGCGGTTTAATAGCATAGGCAAACAATACGAACTTTTTGAAAAAAATATACGAACAATCAGAGATCCTCTTTAATAATATCCCAAGGTCTAATATAATTATAGGGCTTTATTGACGGGGCACAGCCCCCAATCAAAAAATAATGACAACAGGAACAGGTTATGTTTGACGAGCTTCTATATATAGAAAACGAAGAGGGAAAATTTGCGGTTCCCTGCCAGGTTAAAATCGCTGAAGATTGTGTGCCGCTGGGAAAATTTTATGAAAATAAGAAAGATGCACGGGGTTGGGTAGAAGATGAATGCTGGATTTTTTCTGGTGAGGGTTATTTTTGCGCCGAATGCAATGATCAAGTCATGCGCAATATCGCCAACCTGAAAACCAAAAAGATAAACTAACCGCC
>CAZEBI010000013.1:2699-28874 GCA_964510355.1 uncultured Nitrospina sp.
GAGCCGACTGGCAATAACTTTATTTGGCGAGCAAAGAGTTGTCTCGGCGCAATCAAGTCTTTGCCCAGTGGCCTCCCCTGTCAAGGGGCACTCGGCGTGGGGCCAGTACTGCATTGCTCGCAAAGCAGGCTGAGTGCTCAAGCGCAACACCTTAATAATTTTTCCTGTCAAGGGGGGGGTAAGCATTCCCTCGAAGGCTTTCCGCTCAACAGGATTCTATGAAATTAATTGAAGTGATTACGGATGCTCAGAACCGCAAGCCGGTCACTAGCATTGCCGAGCAACACAACTCTGAGGTCAACTGGATCGGCCCTGCCGATGAACAGGGCAGGCAGTTGATCCGCATTCTTGTCAGTGATGAAAACCGGCAATCGGTTCTGGATGCTTTGCAGGGTTTGTTGGGAGAGACCTCGAAGATCCTCGTTTTATCACTGGAAGCCGTACTCCCGCGCAAAGAACCCGAACCTGCGAAAAGCGAGGTCACCACCACCCGGGAAGAGCTTTATAACGATATTGTCAAAAACGCGCGTCTGGATTCTACTTATCTTCTTTTGGTGTTTCTTTCAACGGTTGTTGTGGCCATCGGTTTATTGGAAGACAATGTTGCGGTGGTGATCGGGGCCATGGTCATCGCCCCGCTTTTAGGGCCCAATAGGGCCCTGGCATTGGGAGCGGCTTTGGGTGATATGCCGCTGATGTGGAAAGCGATTAAAACCACGATGCGGGAATTTCATTGGCATTATTTCTTTCCACGGCTCTCGGATTTTTTTACCCCATCAATTTAGCCAGCCGGGAGTTGATGTCTCGCACCGATGTGGGTCTGGGCTCTATGGTGCTGGCGTTGGCTTCGGGTGCCGCCGCTGTGATTTCAATGACAACGGGGTTGGCGAGTGTGCTGGTTGGGGTGATGGTGGCTTTATTGCCTCCCACTGCTACGCTTGGGATAATGCTGGGTTCCGGGCAGACAAAACTTGCAGTGGGTGCCGCTTTATTATTGGCGGTGAATATTGTATGCGTGAACCTGGCCGCAAAGATCGTGTTCTGGGTTCGGGGCGTGAAACCGCGTAGCTGGCTGGAAAAACAAAAAGCCAACCAGTCTATGGTGACTTATCTGGTTATTTGGGTTCTTTCGCTTGCGTTTCTTTTGGTGGTGATTTCCATTCGCAAGGGATTACTGAAAGGTTTTTGAGATGCACTTCCCCTCCCTTCACAGGGAGGGGAATTTATATTTAGTTTATTACGACTTATGCAAAACACTCCCTGCTAAGGGGTGGTGGGCCGCCGAGAGCTCACTGGAGGAAAACCAGACATTGCATGGAATAATTTGAACCGCATCAACTCTTATAGATACAGAAACTTTTTACCGACTGATTCGGGGAGGTTGAATGGCTCATGAAATCCGGTTTGGAGACTTCGTAAGGGAGGTCAGCCTTAAGCAAAACGTCCTTTCCTATAATGTGTTGACGCCTCGCCTTACTTTTGATGATAGCGGAAAGGAAATTCCTTATCGCCCGGAAAAACTGCAACTTCGTGGTATTGATGTTTACCGGCTTCTCGGTCCTTATGTAGGACTGCGTCTTTTAAATCAGGTGAAGGCTGTTGTTCCTCTCGCCGTCTACCTTTTTTTGTTTCAGGTTTTTATTCTTCGTCAAAATGTATTAGAGCATGGGGTCATTACCGCGGGTTTGTTGGCGGTCATCCTGGGCCTGATGATTTTTCTGGAAGGTTTGAAACTCGGTCTCATGCCTTTTGGGGAAGTGATTGGTCACACCCTGCCTAAAAAATCCAGGCTCGAGGTTGTTTTACTCATCACGTTTTTACTGGGCATTGGAGTCACTTTTGCTGAACCTGCGATTGGAGCGTTGCAGGCGGTGGGGTCCAGTGTTGATGTGCATAAAGCGCCCTATCTTTATACCCTGCTCAATAACTGGAGCGGTTCCCTGGTTCTGGTGGTTGGCATTGGTGTCGGGATGGCGGCGGTTCTGGGTACCTTGCGTTTTCTCAACGGCTGGAGCCTCAAGCCCATGATTTATGCTGCCCTGATTCCTACGTTAGGGTTGACGGTATTTTGCATGATGGACCCGGAGTTGAGCAAAATTCTGGGTCTGGCCTGGGATTGCGGGGCCGTGACCACGGGCCCTGTCACCGTTCCGCTGGTTTTATCTTTGGGCATTGGAATCGCCTCGGCGGCGGGCAAGGGAAACTCCTCTTTATCGGGTTTTGGCATTGTGACCCTGGCCTCGATCTTTCCGATTATTGGGGTGATGGGGCTGGCGATTTATGTATCCATGGTCACCAGCCCGGAAACCATCATCGCGGCAAGCCAGGTCGTGACAGAGCAGGCGGGGTCGACTTGGTTGCAAGAAACTCCTTATGCCGAGATCCTTGCCGGTGCCCGTTCTATTGTTCCCCTGGTGATCTTTTTATTTCTGGTTCTCAAACTGCTGTTGCGGGAAAAAATCCACGAACCGGGAATTCTTGCTTACGGTCTTTTTCTGGCTTTGATCGGGATGATTGTGTTCAATATTGGTTTGACTTATGGTCTCGCCAAACTGGGTAGTCAGTCAGGGAGTTTTGTGCCGGCGGCTTTTGCCCAGTTGGAAAATGTAGCGGGTTCCCCTTTATATACCTACTCGGTGGGAATTTTCATTGCCCTGTTTTTTGCGTGGATACTGGGTTTTGGGGCCACCCTGGCAGAACCGGCATTAAACGCCTTGGGTCAGACGGTAGAAAATCTCACCAACGGGGCGTTCCGTAAAAGTATGCTCATGATGGCGGTTGCAACCGGTGTTGCTTTTGGCATCAGCCTGGGAGTGTTGAAAATCATTTTTGAAATTCCTATTTCTTACTTTTTATTACCCGGTTATACCTTAGCCATCGTGCTCACCGCGTGTTCTTCGGAAGAGTTTGTCAACGTGGCCTGGGATAGCGCCGGGGTGACTACAGGGCCGGTCACCGTTCCTCTGGTATTGGCCATGGGTTTAGGGTTCGGCAACGCGGTTCAGGCGGTTGAAGGTTTTGGCATTTTATCTATGGCTTCCATCTGCCCAATTTTGTCAGTATTAATCATGGGTGTCTGGATTCAGTTCAAAACCCGGAGAGCCGATTTGAGACGGGCAGATATTTTAAAAGGACAGGAGGCCGTAGCATGAGCCTGAGAGAGATCACGGTTTTAACAGACATTGCATTGATCACCTGTATTGTGCAACGAGGGGTGGCCGACACGATCATCCAGGCGGCCCGCGAAGCGGGAGCCCAGGGAGCAACGGTTCATTTTGCGCGCGGTATGGGGGTGAGAGAACGGCTTGGTATTCTAGGGGTTGCGGTGGAAGTGGAAAAAGAGGTCATCGACATCGTAGTCTCCAAGGAACAGGTGGAACGTGTTTTTGAGAGGATGTATTTGGCCGGGAACCTTGATACGCCGGGAATGGGGATCATGTACATTACATCGCTGGACAAGGCGGCTACTTATATACCGCCGGATGTTTTGGATACATTCGAAGATAAAAAAACCTGAAAACGATCAACCGGAATTTGATGGAAAATAATATAGGTGAAAACGAAAGGCGCAGCGGCCTAAAACTTGATGGAAAATAATATCAGTAAAAACAAAAAATGCATCACCTGCTTTCTGCCTAAAGGCACAGGCATTCGCCTTGTCGAAATGTTACATGTTGAAAAAAATATTGACTCAACCAATGTGTATACCGGAAGGGGTCTGCGTACTGTGGTAAATGTTAAAGATTATGGTGCCTGGTCTGAACAGGATGTATTGACCGTTGTTGTAGATGCCGAGCGGGCCGATGAGGTTTTTGAGTTTATTTTTTTTCAAGGGGAACTCAATAAACCAGGTGGGGGTTTCATTTATCAGAGCTCGTTGATCAAAGCTTCGCATTACACCCTGCCTGGCATGGAAGGGTGAAAAAGTATCTGGATTTTGGGGTGCGATTGTCTTAGTCTGTAAAAACAGAAATAAGCTGCGATGTTTCAGGCAGAACCATAAAATTACGGGGAGAGACTTGCATGCCAGTAGATTTTCAAGATCCGATCAGCTCTTTTCTTGCCGATAAAACCTTGGCAGTTCCGCTCAGTCAGGTTCTTCTTTTTACTCTGTTGATGACGCTTTGCATGCTTTTTGCGCGGCATAAACTGGGCCTGATGATATCCTACGCCTTCGTGTTTTATTGGGGGTTTGTTTTCAACCGAAGCTATTTTATCGATTTGCTGGGCAACACTACCGGCGGCCTCTATACCTATGCTGCGGGTGGGTTTATCATGGCAGTGCTTGCTGTCATAGGGATGCTACGAAAAGGTTGAGAGTGTTTTTCTGCCCCGGGCGGGCTCCGGTTTTTTATTTAATAACTGTTCATAATTGCTGTGACCGGGTTTTCGTATTTGTCGCAAGCGACGACGGAATTTAGAGAATTTGGGCAGACTTTTTCTGTGTCGATTTCGTAACTGAATAGTGGGCTGGCTCCGCAGTTGCCAAATTCATTCCCGCAAAAATCACACATATTCATAACCTGATAGTTTGATTTCAGTGTTGCCATGAACTCTCTCCTTTATAAGTGGTTTGGGCACGACCACACCGACTTTTCGTGCGCATCGTCCTATCTCCAGATCCCATGCTGGTCTGTTCAGCGGTTCTGATTTAAGGAACTTAACGGCGAGATGAAAAGAAAGCTTTAGTGTTTTACAGGGGGAGGGTTATTCAGAAATATTAAATTTTTTCACAATCAGTCTTCTCATATCCCGGGCTTTTCCAACCCAGAAAAAGACACCCAGCTTCTTATAACGTGCCAGGGCGATTTCAATATGTTCCATGGCTTTTTGCCCGTCACTCTGGTTGACATAAACCACCGCCAGATTGTAATGAACACCGGGCACGTTATCGTCAAGTTTCATGGCCATATCCAGATATTTTTTGGCGGAGGTGTAATCCTTATTTTTTATATATCCTGCAGACAACTTTTTGAGGGTATCCACATCAGTCGGCACAAATTTATGCGCTTCCAATAAAACCTGGATGCCTTCTTCAATCTGCCCTTTTCTTAGATAAATTTCCCCGATCACGCGGTAGGGGGCCTGCAACTCAGGCTTTGTCTTTAAAGCTTGCCGGGACAGCGTCAGGGCTTCGCTGAACTCTTTGCGTCTAAAATGGACTTCGCCCAATATTGCCTTTGCCTCTGCCAAATTGGGGTCAATTTTTAAAATTGCATCCGCTTTTTCCCGGGCTTTTAAAAGCTGCTTGGTGCGGATCAATACTTGTGCATAGAAATACAGGGCTTCAACATCTTCGGGGAATTGCGCCAGGAAATATTCCACCGAACTTTTAGCCTTGTCGTAGTTTTCTTCTGCAAAAGCCTTGTGTGCTTCCTCCATTTTGGCGCGATCAGGCCCCTCGCTATTATCATCGCCGCCACCGCACGAGATCAGAAAACAAAGCGCGAGCAAAACGATGAACTTAAAAATTGGCAACCTGCCTTCTGCGTGATAGGTGGAGGAATGAAGAGTCATGGATTTAGCCATTGGAACCGAACGAGTGAATAAAAACCGGAAAATGGGCTTGTCTATTAGTTTTTCATGGGCTTGCAAGGTTAATTATGATTTGGCGATGCCAGTTTGTCAATAGTTCCGAGGGTTTTAAAAGAGTCCTGATGTGTTTCCAGATTTTTTTGCAGGTCTCAACCCGTTGTTGCTGAATAGGACCGAAGATAACATCATTCGGGATTCATTCTCCGATTAAATGCAAAATAATTTTCCTCTTATGGGGGTGGGTTCGATGCTCGAATAGATAAATTCCCTGCCAGATTCCCAGGCGTGGTTTATTTTCCTGCACCGGTATAGACAGCTGGGTCTGGGTGAGTGCAGACCGGATATGCGCCGGCATATCATCCGGGCCTTCTGCCTGGTGTTGGAAAAGTGCATCGCCGTTGGGGACCAGTCGGTCAAAAAACCGTTTTAAATCTTCCAGAACATCCGGGTCGGCGTTTTCCTGAATCAGCAAAGATGCCGAGGTGTGGGGAATAAACAGCGTCAATAAACCCGATTGAATATTCTGCCTGCGCACCCAATCGCAAACTTCAGGGCTGATACAATAAATGCCCCGATCCTGTGTTGAAACTGAAAACTCAAACTGCATCTGTTTCATTACACGACCTCAAAATCTATGATTTATAGCCTTTTATCGGTTCCCCACCCTCGACTTTGAGGGGGTTTCAGGATATCATTTCAGGGTTGTGACCCAAAAGTACATCACCGCCATAATGGACGAACTCAAGCCTGGGTTCAAAATTTTTTTCTAGGGGAATTGAATATGCCTTTACCTGCTGATAAAGAAGTGAGTTTCAGGGAAAGTGTCAACCTCAGTTGTGATTTGGCTATGGCTACTCTGGATATTCCGGAAGGCATGGCTAAATATATCCGCAATGTGAACAATGTTTATCAGGTTCGGTTCCCGGTCAAGATTCAAGGGCATATTGAAACCTTCATCGGCTGGCGTGCGGTCCACAGTGATCATAAATTGCCCGCCAAAGGGGGCATCCGTTTTGCCCCTAACGTCAATCAGGATGAAGTGGAAGCTCTCGCGGCTTTGATGTCCTACAAATGTTCGTTGGTGGATGTGCCGTTTGGGGGGTCCAAGGGCGGGCTTTTGATCGACCCAAAAAAGTATGAGCGCGATGAAATGGAGAGCATCACCCGACGTTTTGCTTTCGAGTTGATCCAAAAGGATTATATCGGACCGGGAATAAATGTTCCGGCTCCCGACATGGGTACCGGTCAGCGTGAGATGGCCTGGATCGTTAGCACCTTTGCCGCGCACCGTCCCGGCGATATTGACCATATGGGTTGTGTGACGGGAAAACCGGTTTCGATGGGAGGCATTCGCGGTCGGGTGGAAGCAACGGGGCGGGGTGTTGTGTTCGGCTTGCGAGAATTTTTTCGCCACCCTGAAGATGTCAAGCTGGCGAAACTGGAAGGAAACTGTCTGGAAGGAAAAAAAGTCATCATCCAGGGGCTGGGCAATGTCGGTTATTACACGGCCAATATTCTCCAGGAAGAAGACGGTGCAAAAATCATTGCCATCCTGGAGTGGGATGGTGCTTTGGTCGACCCCAAGGGTCTCGATGTGAACGATGTTTTCCAATACAAGATCGGCAACAAAGGCGGGGTGAAAGGCTACCCCAAGGCACAATACGTTGAGGACAGCAAATCACTCCTGGAGATGGAATGCGATATTCTCATTCCTGCCGCCATGGAGGCGGTGATCAACCAGGGAAACGCCAACAAAATTAAGGCGAAACTGGTTGCCGAAGCCGCGAACGGACCGGTCACATTCGCCGCTGAAACGGTATTGCGGGAAAGAGGCATCACCATCATTCCCGATGTTTATCTCAATGCCGGCGGTGTCACGGTTTCATACTTCGAATGGATTAAAAATCTCTCGCATATCCGCTTCGGTCGCATGAATCGAAGATACGAAGAAGGCCAGAGCCAGCTCTTGATCCAGGCCATAGAAAAATCTGGAAACAAAGTTCCCGAGGAACTGGTGGAAAAACTCAGCCAGGGTGCCGATGAAATCGCTCTGGTCCGGTCCGGGCTCGATGACACCATGCGCAAAGCGTTTCAGGATATACGCGAACGCTTTTGGTCGAAAGATAATATCTATAACTACCGCACCGCCGCCATGGCGATTGCGATCGAAAAAATCTACACCAGTTACCGCACCATGGGAATCTACCCCTAACCACTCGGCGTGGGGCCAGCACTGCATTGCCCGTTGAGCAAACACACCATAAAGCGCAATACTTTAATAATTCCCCCTGACAAGGGGGATTGAGGGGGTTTGCGTAAATCGGCAGTTTTTCTGGCCAGCAAAGAATTGTCTTGGCCTGATGCGTTCTTGCTCTCTTCGTGGTGTTTCCTTCCTTATAATGGTCCTCTTTTGCCTAGCGCATGATATGATACGCGCCCAGTATCTTTTCAAATATCTTTTCAAAAACTTTTCAAACAGGATAGTTCATGTCCGAATCTTCTGAATACGATAAAAGCGGTGTTTCCAGTCAGGGGGCGGAAACGGCGCTTTCAGGCTTGCTCAAACATGTTTTGCCAACGCGCAAATTCAGTGACCGCTACCCATTAGCCGCAGACATCGGTTATTTTGCCAACGTCATAGACCTGGGTAACGGGGAGGGCATTGCCTTTGGCACCGATGGCGTTGGAACAAAAATCATTGTCGCCGAATTGCTCGGTCGTTACGACACCATTGGTATTGATTGCGTAGCGATGAACGTCAACGATATCATTTGTGTTGGCGCGCGCCCGGTCAGCATGGTGGATTATATTGCCTGCTCTCATACCGACCCCAAAGTTTTCGATCAGTTGGGGCAAGGATTGGCTGAAGGAGCACGGCAGTCGAGCATCAGTATTTCCGGTGGTGAAATTTCTCAGATCAAGGAAATCATTTCCGGCATCGATCTCATCGGTGCCTGCATCGGTCATGTTTCCCTCGATAAGGTCAACACCGGAAAAGATATCAAACCCGGAAACCTGATTATTGGCCTGGCTTCCAGCGGGGTGCATTCGAACGGGTTGACTCTGGCCCGCCGGGTATTGTTGGGAGACAACCTCGAAGAACAAAAATCGCGCGTCAAAGATTATGAAGAATTTCTGGATCAGACTCTGGGTGAAGCTTTGCTCGAACCCACTAAAATTTATGTGAAACCGGTTTTAGAAATGCTTGATTCCGGCATCGACCTCAAAGCTATGGTGCATATAACCAGTGGCGGGTTTTGCAACCTGAACCGGGTGGCAAGCGACAATATCCGTTTTATCATTGATACCCTGCAACCGGTTCCTGAAATTTTCAACCTCATTCAGGATCGAGGTGGAGTGAGCGAAGCCGAAATGTTCGAGGTGTTCAATATGGGCACGGGCTTCTGCCTCGTTGTTGAAGATACAAAAGAAGTGGAAGCCGTCAGCAAAATCTGCAAAGAGCATGACCTGGCCTGTCAGGTCATCGGTCATATCGAAGCCTGTCAGGGCAAAGAAGTTTCCCTCCCGCAAAAACAACTCACCGGCAAAGGCAGTAGCTTTCAAAATTCCTGATTCAACTACAGATGAAGAACTTCCCCATGATAAGGGGGGGGTTGGATTTACTCCCTCTTTTTTAAAGAGGGCTGGGGTGATTTACGACAAGGGGTTTGGCTTTTGCTTGAACTTCTTCCTCGCGGAAACGAGCCTATAAAACTTGTTTGGTACAGCAGATATTGCTATGTTTGACGTAGCTCGTAGTATAAGGAAAAAATCATGAAGAAAGATTGGAGAGACCCCATACACCCCGGCGAACATTTAGCCGGTGAGCTCGCAGAAATCGAGATGAACGGCAATCAATTTGCCAAGGCGCTCAATGTGCCCAGCAACCGGATTTATCAAATTCTGCATGAAGAAAGGGATGTTACTGCTGACACCGCCAGACGGTTGGGTAAATTTTTTGGGACCGGACCGGAAATCTGGATGAACCTGCAACAGAAATATGATTTGGCAGTGGCTGAGCAAGAGGGCGGGAACCTTAAAGACATTAAACCCTACCAAGCGAGCAAAAAAAGAAAAACCACCCCAAGCCGAGCCGCAACCTCAGGTTCCAGCGTATCGCGATAGTGGCCAGCGTGATGCTGGACCCAACGTAACCCCGAAAACCTTTTGAACCACAGATAAACACAGATGGACACGGATATTGGTCGTCCCCCTGCGTTATATTCTTCCTTAACCTTCATGCCCCGTAAGAGTGAGAAGGGGAGAAGTCCAAACCCATTTTTTCAGCACCGTTTGCCTGTTTATTCTATTGAGCAAATTGCTTTGAAGTCTTTAGGAAATAGATCTTTAAGGTTCTTAACTTGTTCACCGTAAAACTCATAAATATAAGTATTCATAGCCCATAATCTGCATTCACCTTCAGTTTTTTTAGACATAAAATGATTTACTCCCACTTCAGCTATCAATTGTAAGGCTTTCTCGAAATCATCAATTGAACATATTGTATAGGGGTATGTTTTATAGTACTCATGCATCTTTTCTGGTAAGTCGGATAGCTTTTTAATTATTTTTTTATCTAGAAAGTCTTTAATTATTTTGTCTCCAAATGCATACCACTCTGTGATGGTTAAGATTAATGGGAACACTTTTTCCACTGAACTAGATAGAGTTATCGGATAATGTCCTTCGTTGAAGTCATAAATTTGTTTATATATCTGAATAGCAAAATCTGACATTTTATCTAAATCCTCCTCAAGTGAAGACGTGTCGGTTAAAGATGTTTTTGAGGCCGATTTCATTTTTTTTGTCTTACACTCAATAAATAAAAGGCAATTGCTATCTAGAAGAAGCCAATCAACAGTGTCTTTCCTGTTCTTGCCAACATGATATTCTTTTTCAGGATAAATTATTTGTGTAGAAGTTTTTGTTTGCTCAAGCACTTCACCTATATATTTTTGAAAGGATTCCCCAAAGGGATTGCCAAATTTAGGGTTGTCACAAATTTCGTAATAAATGCCATCCGTGAAGCGCCAAAATAGAAAGGTGGGAATAGGTGAAATATGAGATTTTTCCCCCCTATAAATTATTTCTATTAACGGGAAAAATCTAAGCGGATTAATTAGATAGGCATAATCCAAATTATATTTTTGTGATTCAATTATTATTTTTCTTATTTCTTCGAGGTTGCGCGAAAAGTATTTGAGAAAAATATCGTATTTCTCTTTTGTGATGCCAAGTGCTTGATGCTCAATGGGGTAGGTTATAGCGAAATATTTTATAAACATACCTGTTAAAGCAAGGCCTATTGTAAATATTTCCTGCGTGTTCAACCCAGTTATCTCTTTTAGGAGCTTATCCAGGGGTGGATATTTAAAAATTTTATAGTACCTTGTAATCCATGATGAATTTGGAGGGTTTTGCCAAGGAAATTGACGATGAGATATCCGATGCATTTCCAATAATATATTTTTTTCAAGATCTGGAGACGTCCCTATTATAGAATTTTCAAGATCTTTGATCTTGTTCATAGCAGTAGAAAAATATTTCTATTCCTTTAAACTTTTTGGAGCTTGATTTGTCTGTGCGCTGTTAATAATTATTTCTCGGGCTAAAATATCTAATTCCCATTCAAATACTCCCTTTTCTTGAGTTGTTTTTGCATTCGAAAATTGAGGTGAAACTTTTATATCCCCTGGCAATGGTTGATTGAATTGTAGATGTTGGCAATATGCGCGAATAATACTTAATGAATCAATGACGCTAAACTGTCTTGTATAGTTTCTTAACGGTTTATATAAGTTAAAAATATCCATAGTTTTGAATTACATTTGCACAAAATTAACTGAAGAGATTTTATTATATGCCTTCTGCTTAATTAATTTCCGCCCAATAACTCTAAGGCATGAAAGCTGAGGAAGAATATAACGCAGGGGGAAGATCATCATCTGTGTTTATCGGTGTCCATCTGTGGTTAAAAATTTTCTAAAATTGAATTCCTAAACCTGTAAAAAACAGGCGAAAATTATCTGCAAGTGTGGCTTCCGGGATGGTGTAGACAAAAATATGGATCAGGGCATAGTATTGCAAGGTGGCATAGGCTGAAAGAAAATCCCACCCTATTTTTTTATCGAGAGCCCAGGGTCTTCGCGATGACT
Source organism: uncultured Nitrospina sp. (assembly GCA_964510355.1). GTDB lineage: Bacteria > Nitrospinota > Nitrospinia > Nitrospinales > VA-1 > LS-NOB. The sequence continues at coordinate 14,390 of CAZEBI010000013.1, forward strand.
TTTTCTTGTGCAATAGCCAGAATTCGCTCGCTGTAATTCCTAACCCCAGCAAAACGAAATAAGGCCATTGTTTTATGGAGTCCGCAAGGCTATTGAGTTCGATACCATAATAAAACCCGGCTTCGGTCATATGGCCCCAAATCAGGTTGCCGAAACAGGCTGCGGCCATGGTTGCTGTGAAGATTCGAAGATGGGTGCGGCCCTTGAAAAATTTAAAAAATACCGGGTAATAAAAAGCGCGCACCAGAAATTCCCGGTAGTGAAAAGTAAAGCGCGACCATAAGGTGACAAGATTGGTAGACAGCCACGGGTAATTGAAATAAGGGTCGATTTTATATCCGCATACACGCCACAGGCCGACCTTGAAATGCATCACCCCTCCCCATGACAGGGTCCACTTCATCAGGGCGATCAATGTGGTCAATAAAACCGTCAAGGTGCTTACGCTTTCCCCAGAAATAAAATCTTCAGACATATGTTCGATACGCCAATAGACGAATATCCCCTGACGGTCAAGAAATTCGATGAGGTGAGTGTGTATCCAGTCGCCCAATAAAAAATATACGAGGGCAACGGCCCATAATTGCAGTCCACTTTTCACCAGTTTATTTTTGTCTTCACATAAAAAGTTGTTGACGGTGTAGGCATAGCCCTGGCCTATGGTGACTCCCCAGTTCCAATTGGAGATTTGCCCTGGAGTCAAAAAAATAGAAAGGTAGGTCAAAAGTGAAATATTGCTGGGGATATGCCCATCCTGATAGTCCATGTGATACATGAAGAGCCGTTCCCAATGCCAGAAAAACAGCAAAACTCCCAGAGTCAGCTTCCAGGGTTCGGTATAAACTCCTTCTAGTACCGCCCCTGCCAGTACAGTGATCAGCGCCGATTGAACCACAAGAATTCTCAACCACTTTGCGGCTACGGGTTTTTCAAGCAGTTTTAGAAGGCCATAACGATAAACCAAAAATGAAACCAACCCCGCCACGAGGGACGGGATAAAAACCCCCGGGCCTAAGGAGGTGTAGGGATAGAAAGCCCAGAATCCAGCAAGCCCGGGGAGCCCGGCTATCCAAAGCCGATAACGCGCCACAGGGTGAAGAACCAGGTAAACCAGGGAATGTGCGCATAATAACCCGGCTGCCCCCTCAATGCCGTACAGGATTCCGATGAGTATCAGGGAGGAAAAAACCAGTGAGCGACTTTTATATTTCAGCGGCAGAAAATAGGACAGGAGAAATGCCACCCCGGCTCCTATAAAAAATACAAACCGTTCATCATCATTATTAAACAGAAAGGTGAAAGGAATATAAAGGCTGGTACTGATATTTCCATCCTCATCAAACGCATAACTGGAAGTGAGACCCAGAGTGCTTCCCAGAGCTTCTGGCATGGGCAGATCGAGCGATTTAGAGGCGTAGGTGAACAGGTATATATAAAGAGCTAAAAATAAAAAAACCGCCAAAACCATGAACGGATTGTGACGGTCGTTTGCGGATTGTTCTGCTTCGGGGATAGGTGTGCTGCTGAGCAGGCCCGGCATTTTCAGTCGCCCTTTTTTAGTTGGTGGGTCACATACTGTGAAAGTGCTTCGATACTGCGGAAATTTTCAGCGTTAATATCAGCACGGGAAATCTCAATACCAAATGTTTTTTCAAGAAATAAAGTAGTGTTTACAATGCCAAAAGAATCCACGAACCAGTCGTCCAATAGGTGGGTGCCATGTTCTAAAGCCACCCCTGGATTGGGAAACTCATGCTCAAAAAAATCCTGTAACCGGGATTTGATTTCAGCGGGTTGCATTGTTTGACCTCATTATTATTTTGCGCAAGGCGTTGCGGTCCATTTTTCCATTTTGAGTTGTTGGGAATCTCTCCATTTTATGAAAACTATGAGGAATCATATACTGCGGGAGGATGCCGGACAATAAGTTTCTAAAAGGTGGCGGGGGTTCCAATGGGTTCGCTGTGTACAAAGCAAGGATGCGTTTTTTTTCGCAATCATAAAGCACGCAACTTTGCAAAACAAATTCAAACTGGTTCAAAGCATTTTCTATTTCACCCGCCTCGATGCGATAGCCATAGTGTTTGAATTGGTTGTCTTTTCTTCCCGTCATATAAATGAGGCCGTCTTTAGATGACCGGTAGCCTAAGTCGCCTGTTTTATAAATAATTTCACCCTGTTTTTCGGGTTCGGGATTGGGAATGAAAACCTCACTTGTTGTTTTTGCATCTTCCCAGTACCCCAACGCTACACCGGGCCCGGCGATACAAATTTCGGCGATTTTATCATCGGTCGTAACCCGTTTATTCTGTTCCTCAAGAAACAACACCCGATGGTTGGCGCAGGGTTTTCCCAGGGGTACCTCTTCCATTTTTTCTATGTTCTCAGCAAAAATCCAATAGATGGCATCCACAGTTATTTCGGTAGGACCGTATAAGTTTGAAAGCAGGGCAGAGGGAAGGCTCGACTTAAGAAGCTTCAAGGTGTTAAGCGGCATGGCTTCCCCCGCAAACAGGATTTTCTTCAGGCAGGTCAGGTTGTAGTCTTTAAAAATTTTAAGTGCCACTAGATTGCTTAGCAGAGAGGGTACAAAAAAAATAAAATTGATCTTGTGGGTGGACATATAAGTGCCAAACTCAGCCGGGAAGCGCAGAACATCTCTGGAGAGCAAGTGCAGGGTACACCCCTGGGCGAAGGTGAGGTACAGGTCGAGAACCGAGTTGTCAAAAAACAACGGCGCCTGATTGCCGATCACCTCTGCCTCGGTGACAGCATAGGTCTCAATGGCCCAGTCGATATAGTCGATCACCGAAGCGTTGCTGATGGTCACGCCTTTTGGTGTTCCTGTCGTGCCGGATGTGAAAATGATGTACAGCGGGTCATCCGGTTTTCTTGCTGAGAGTTTTTTCAGGACAGAATTTTCCATGTCTGCATCGTGGGTATCGGCAAATTTTTTTCCATCCAATCTAAACTTGCCAGCGATATGCTCCAGCACCCGGTCACTGCCCAGCACGGCCAGTATTTTTTCTTTTTCGGGTGCTTCAATATTCAATGGGACGTAAATATTTCCGCTCAATTGGATGCCTAACAGAGCGATGACGGCATCGATGGATTTTGGTAAATTCACCGATATAGGCTGATTAGTTATTTGAAATTCGGTGTTAATCCAATAAGCTAGAGCGAGAGAGCTTCTCCACAACTCGCTGAAGGTGATGCTCTGGCCGTCATCGACAAGTGCAGTTTTGTCAGGGAACCGGTCTTTGGTTTTTTGCAGGTATTCAATTGCCAGTTTTTGCATTTGATACTCTTTCATAATCGTTTCTTCGTCCAGGTAAATTTATAATGAAACCGGTTGCAAAAAACAGCAAATGGATTGCCTGTAGCGGAATTATTTTAGCGGGCCTCGTCGCATTCAAGCTGGTCTCCATTATCACAGACCTCCCCTCCAAGCGGGCGAATCTGTTGCTGATCACTCTGGATACCCTGCGCCCCGACCATTTAAATATTTACGGTTACCAACGGGCCACCAGTCCTTCCCTTTCTGAATTGGCGAAAGACAGTTTTGTTCTGGACAATGTTTTTACCGTGGCGACCAATTCCGCCCCCTCGCATGCCACCCTCCTGACGGGATTATACCCCGCCCAGCATGGGCTGGTGGATAATGGTCAGAGAATAACCGGCGAGACCACTACCCTTGCCGAAACCTTGCGCCAGACAGGTTATGACACCGCTGGCTTTGTCGGTTACTACGCGCTGGGCGAAGAATCGGGGCTGGATAAAGGTTTCCAGACTTTTGAGTTTCACCCCATTGTAAGTCACAACCATGATGAGAAAGAACCGGGCGATGACCTGCAAGGGTTCGATGCTGTCGCCCGCTGGCTGGAATCCTGGGGTCTGGCTGATGAAAAATCCCCATTTTTTGTCTGGATGCATGTTCAGAATATTCACGAAAGCTATGATCCACCAGCTCCCTACAACTCCATGTTCAGGAAAATATCTGGGCTTCAAACGCTTGAAGGGTTTGAGGGAAAATTCGATGTGCGCTGCGCCAACGATCTATTGAAGGCCTGGAGGGCGGGAATTTTACCGCCCCGTTTCAAGGAGGAAGTGATTGCCTTGTATGACGGGGAAATTCGTCTGGTGGATGATCAGCTCGGTCAGATTTTTGCGATGCTGAAATCATTCGGAGTTTATAAAGATACGGTGATCGTGGTTGTGTCCGACCATGGTGAAGTTTTGTTTGAACTTTATGAAAATGATTTTTATAAAAAAGGTCCGGGTCACACCGGCCGCTATTCGGATACCTCGTTAAAGGTACCATTAATTTTAAAACCGGCAGGGTTTCATCAATTTAAAAAAACAGCACGCCTCCCGCAGATGCTTTCCACCATTGATCTGGTCCCGACTCTTTTCGAATTGCTTGCTTTGCAGGTTCCCGCAAATTTGCCCGGTGAATCTTGGGTTACAGCAATGCGCCAACCGGGGTCCGCACCAACCCGCAGAAAAATATTTTTTCACGAAAAGCCCCATGGGGTGGAATACGCAGGGATTCGCACCGATCAATGGAAGTTCGTGCATAAGAACGCAGAAGGCATCGAAAGTTCCCTGCTCATTGACCTGGTGAATGATCCAGAAGAAAACCGTTCCGCCGATTCTTTATCGAAAGCAAAGGAGATGGAGGCATTTTTAGAGGAGTGGAAAAAAGAAAACCTGTTTATCACTCAAACGCGAGAAGTGACGAAAGCGATGAGGCAGGCATTAAAAGAAGGGGGGTATCTTCGCCAATGAATGACATGGAACAGCTTCCATCCCCTCGCAAGGTTCTGGTCTTTTTGCTCCTGATGGATGCCGGGGTGGGTGCTCTGCATATTCTGTTTTCATCGAATCCCGGAGTGGGTTCTTTTTTTAACCTGGCCCATGAAGAAAATTTGCCAACTTGGTATTCCAGCCTTCAATTCCTGCTTGTTGCCGGTGCGGCAGTATTTTGTTATGTCGTAGAAAAAGCCGTCAGCCCGAAAAAAACGGTTGGCTGGGGATGGCTGGTGGTGGCCTTGTGCATGCTGGGTTTAGCCATTGACGAGACCCTCCAGATCCATGAAGCCCTCATCGACCAAGTCATGTCCGGGCAAGCGGGAAACAACCTGCGCCACTTTTTCGGGGTCACACGCGACACCGATTCGCTTTTGTGGACGGTGGTCTTCGCTCCGGGAATGATTCTGGCGGCGACCGCATTGATTTTGTTCTATTATTCCCGGCTACGCAGTAACCGATTCTTGTTTCGACTTTCCTTGCTCCCTCTTTGCCTTTTGGCAGTGTCTGCCGGACTGGAATTTATGGAAGCCAAAATATTAAGTTCTCTTGTCGAAGACCCCATGCTCTGGTACCGACTGTTTACTTTTGTAGAAGAAATGGCGGAACTTGTTGCCGCATCACTTTTTGTTTGGATTCACTACCAATACGCCACTGGGCGTGGGTCCAATGCACATCAGCTCCATGCCTAGCAGGTTGCTGAAAAACTATTTAATACTCGTTTTCACAACCCTCATGTCGGATTTTACCCAATGGTTTAACCCCCCTAGCCCCCCTTAACAGGGGGAACTGTGCTTCCCCCTGTTAAGGGGGATTTCAGAGGGGGTTGCTTTTAATAGTTTTTCAGCAACCTGCTAGGGGTGCTGGTTTCTTAGACCATGGTTTTGATGATGGAGGGACCGAGGAAGGAAAATTTTTTCTCCAGGAAATAAGGATCATCTCCCGGTTGTCCTGCTTGCAGTTCTTCTGAATTGAAAATTTTTAAAATATCCTGTGGCCTTTTGAACTCCGGCAGGCCGGCCTTTTTTACGTCCGATTTTTCAGCGCTGAAGGAGGCCCTTATGATTTGCAACTCGCTGAGCATTTTAGAAAAATCACCGCCTGCCACCGCGTCGGCTTTTTTCCTTTGCGCGGGGGTGAGATTCTGCAGACAGGAGCATATCGGTTTTGTAAGTTCCATACCTGTATTGACGGCCTGAAACGGCATATCTTGACCCTAAAAACTCAGTAAAACACAGGGGCAAGCGAAAGCCATTGATTTAATGTTATTTGTTGCGCCAGGCGTTCAGGGTAAGGTTGCGCTGTCAGCGGCTTTATTCACCCAGGGCGGGGTGCCGAAGGAAATCAGAGTGAGGTTGATCTGCACTTTGTGGCTGATGTCGCGGGTGTAGGTGATCCATGCGTCCTGATTGGGGAGAAGCGAGTGCAGAATAAATAAACTGGCTTTTTTGCCTTCCACCTTGTCGATGGTGTCACCCGCCCTGAACCACGGGTAGCGGCGAAACGGGCTCCATTTGCCGATCTTCACGATGGTGATGTTGCCATCCTCGTTTTCATCGACGACAATATCCAGGTGCCTGATATACTCGCCCGGATACTCGAGCATATTGTGGTGGTTGTGGGCACTCGACGTGCCGACCATAAAAAGAAGGGCGATCAAACTCAATATTGTGGTTGTCAAGCATCTAAGCATCTTCAACACCTCGATTGGTGCTTCCGGGAAAGTGCTGAGTTCCCGGTGTTTCACGAACTGGGGATGGGCCCCAAAAAATACTTATCCGCTTTATAAGATTCCTCCGCTACCGGAAAGATTCATAAATCGGAATCATTTTTGCATTTCCCTTTCAGTCCCCAGTGCTAATCCGTGGCTGAAATCCCACTCATGAACATGCCGGAAGGGCTGCCGTAGAATTCTTCGTTGCCGTTCACCCCATCCTGCAAAACGTCTTTGTATAAGATGTCCCATGCCCCGTCTTGATTCACATCAACCGCGTAAAAAAGCGGTCGCGTGGATACGATGTAATAATACCGTTCCATTGGGTAATCGACGTGAAAAACCAGGCTCTGTATATGGTTGACGACGATTTCGTCGGGAGTGTGCGGGGAGTAATAGGAGGTGATGATGGACCGCAGAGCGATCAAATCGGCTCGGCTGTTGCCGTCCAGATCGTAACTGACGTAGAGGAGTCCGTTGGGCGTGAGGTTCCAATTCAACCGCGTGTCCAGCGGAGGCTCAGGAATGAGAGTGTGGCCCCCCCATGCGAGGTGAGCGGAAAAAAAATAGATACTTAAAAATCCTAAAAATGTAACTGAAGTTTTCATTTTGTACCCCTTCCGGGATGGCGCGGCCCGTTATGTCATGTAGAGTTCCTTTCAAAAATCCCGTTTTTTGCTAAGTTACTTTTTGACATTTTCTTCAATCAACTAAACAGCATAAAGCGTGCCAAACCCGGAGATTCTACAGGGAACCGCGCAAGCCCTTATGTTGTATCGACTTGGCCCGACAAGAAAATTGCGCAATTTTTGACAGACACGGAAAACCGTGTAAAGTGTACAATTTTGGGTACGGAAAATCGTGTAAAGCAGATAATTTTTGGAACAGGACGGATTTTAATGAAAGTTCCAAAGCAGGGTTACAGGACCTGTTCTTAGTTCATGGTTCAGGAATTTTCCCTATTTTTATGTCCCAACGAGGTAAGCTGGCAAGGGCTTTTTAGGCCGAGACAATTTTTTTAGCCAGAAAAGCGATTGCAAGCTGGCCCCACGCCGAGTGGAAAAATGAGTTTAATGACTGCCAGACCGTCTTCTTCCAAATTTGTTGTGGAAGACCCCTGTTTTCTTAGTGCCGATGAACGACCGGATTGGCAAAATCAGTTTAAAAACGACCATCCGCTAAAACTGGAAATCGGTTTTGGCATGGGCGATTTTTTGCTTGCCATGGCTCTCAAAGAACCGCAGAGCAATTTCATCGGCATAGATTTTTCCCAAAACGGCATCCTAAAATTATTGGCGCAGATTCAGGTTCATCAATTAAAAAATATTCGTATTGTCTACGGAGATGTGCGGGAAAAAATTCCGCTTCTATTCCGGGATGGTGAACTGGATACGGTTTATATCAATTTCCCCGACCCGTGGCCGAGAAAAAGGCATTTTAAACGCAGACTGATCAAGCCTGCCCTGGTTGAGTTGATCGCACAAAAGCTGGCAGGCCATGTTTATCTGGCTACCGACAGTGAGCCCTATGCTTTGGAAGCCCGCGAATATTTTAATGCGGAGTCATCGCTGAAAAATGTGAACGGAGAACCCGGTTTTCTTCTGGAGCGCGATTTTCTGCCCAAAACAAAATACGAAAAAAGTTTTATTTATGCCGGGGACAATATTTATTATCTGGCCTATTTTCGCGATGACGGGAAAACCAAAAAACCTGTTGAGAAAATAGTCGAGACAGTTTCAGCGTCAGCCTCAACCGCGACAAACAATGATGAGTTGTTGACTGAAAAATTCAAACAGGCAGAGGCCAAAGCAAAAGATGCCTGTGACTTAAAACAAGTTGCAGACCAGTTAGCCGAAGCGGGAGACAGGCAATGGGCCAGAAAAGTTTATAAAAAGGCCGAGGGCAAAGCTGAAGACAGTCTGGATTTAAACTGGCTGGCATATAGCGTTTCTGCGACGCTTGATGACAAGCAATGGGCGGGAGAGTTATACAAAAAAGCCGAAGAGCAAGCCGAAAGCAGTCTGGATTTGAACTGGCTGGCGTATAGCATTGTTGAAACCCTCGGCGATCAAGATTGGGCGAAGAAATTATTTGAGAAAGCCGATGCCAACCCGCAAAATATTCGCGAACTCTGCGATCTTGTCGATAGTATTGTGGAAATACTCGCTGACAGGCCTTGGGCCAGAAAAGTTTGCCAAAAAGCCGAAAGCAAAGCGCAGGACTATTCCGATTTCTATGAGCTTGCCGACACCCTTTACACAAAACTTGAGGATGCGCAATGGGCCAGGCAGGTCTACCGACAAGCCGAAGACAAAGCCGAAGATTGCAGTGACCTGCTGGGTCTGGCCGAGCACATTATGGAAAAGTTTGGCGACAACGAATGGGCCAGAAAAGTTTATGGCAAAGCTCAAAAAAAAGCCGAGGACCGGGCACATTTTTGTGAACTCGCAGAAAGCATTCAGCACTATTTGCGTGATGAAGAGTGGGCTGAAAAAATTCGCAAACAAACAACCTGATCCTCTCCCCGGTGTTTTAACTAGGCTCTACCGTGAACGTAACCGCCATCGACAGGCAAGATTACGCCCGTAGTAAAACTTGCTGTTGCAAGGTGAATCACCGCCTCGGTGATTTCCTGGACTTCACCGACCCGGTTCATCAGGGCCACACCGCCAAATGCATCGACATCCGTATCACCGTAAAGAGGTGTTCTGATAACGCCGGGAGCAACGGCATTCACCCGGATATTGTCGCATGCAAGCTCGCTGGCGAGGCTGGTTGTCAAGGCATGCACGCCGCCTTTGGTGATCAATGCTGCACTTGCAGGCAGGCCGGCCATTGAATGGGTGATCAACACGGTGCCGATGTTTACAATACTGCCACCGCCTTGTTTTTTCATCTGCCTCACAACCGCCTGTGTTACGAAATAAGTCCCTTTCAGGTTGACGTGAATATATTTGTCGATATCTTCCTCGGTATTTTCCAGGAAGGGTTTCAATCCAAATATTCCGGCATTGTTGACAAGTACATCGACACCGCCGAACTGTTCAACCGCCGTGTTGACCAACTTCTCTCCCGTCTCTTTATTGCCGATATCTCCTGGCACCAGGGCGATCCTTTTTTCATCACCCAGTTTTTTCGCCGCATCAGCGAGCTTTTCACCATTGCGTGCATTCATAATGACATTGGAGCCTCTTTCCAGAAATCCTCTGGCGACATCGAGTCCGATACCGCTCGATGCGCCGGTGACTAATACTGTTTTAGCTGTCATTTGCATTTTCTCCTTTTGGTTTAGATTGATCCAATCAGTTTTCTGCTTTCACCAGCCCTCACAGGGTCAATTTTCCTAAGGCTTGATATATAGATAGCCCTGCTCCTGCAAATCAGCAATGCGTTTGACTGCAACGGGGTGTTCAGTAGGAACAAAACCGGGTTCCAGGGTATCAAGACCTTGACCAAACAGTTTCATCGAGACCTGGCACATTTCTGGCTGAACTCCTTTACCGATAATCATGGCGAGTTTATTTTTCAAAACAGGATCTACAGTTTCTTTAATAAAAAGCTTCAGGGCCGGACCATGCACTACAACTTTAATATCAATTTTGTCCGGTCCGCCTTCTGCTTCCATATGTTTATTGATCAACGCCATGGCATACTTTGCGACTGCCACATCCGAGGTATCAATATGATACAGCACTTTCAACCTTCCACTCGCATCACGATTATTGCCCGCTTCAGCAACAGAGAACATTACAAACAGGCAAAGCAAAATCGTAAATGTGTAGGAACACTGTTTTTTATAATTCGTTAAGTCTCTTGCTTTCATTTTCACGAATTTTTCTCCTTTTTTTGATATAGGTTAAATTCAGGAGCCGGTTTTCGTAGCCGGCAATTCGACTGTGTTGCCGTCGGGATCTTTAACATAGATTGCCCTGCCATTGCCCTTCGTTCCATATCGGGTTTCAAATTCCTCAATTTTGATATTTTTATTTTTTAAAAAATGGGTTAATAGCTTTTCATTGAAAGGTTCTATTTGCAAATAAAAGTGATCCAGATTATTTTCGCTTAAGGTCGGAGCACCGTCACCTCTTTTGCCGAGCTCACTATCAACAACAATATCGATTAGGCACTCCCCAGCTCTCAGTTGGGTAATTTCAATTTCTGACTTCCTTGATTGTGGGTTGCCGACAGCAAGAGGTCTAATCCGGTCTCGAGAAAAATGTCGATGAAAGATATTTTGTATGGAGACTAATAACTTGGATACCATTACCCTAATATCTTATCCATTCAGCCCGGGATTTTTCCAAGGTCCATTCGGTAAATAAACTTCAATTACCAAACCCCGCTTTACAGAATTCCTTAAAGTTTTGATATAAACTATCTCCAAAACTTTTTGGCCTTGAACCCAGGCTAATCGGGTGAAGAGGGGAGCCTTTTTTATGAGGGATTGGTGGAATTGGAATTCATCATAATCTTCCAAGTCTATTAATCGAAATTTGATCTCAAGTTGTTTGGTTAGTAAATAATAGGCTGAGATTTTCGCATTTGTAGTTGAGGCCTCGGCGGATACCGCAAAGGATATGACTAAAACCAGAGCCCAAGCCCATGAAGCAAAAATATTATTTGCGAATTTTGTGTTCATGGCTAGTTTCCTTTCTGAGATTTAAGGTGATTATTTTATTTTGTTTGGAAATATTCTGAATATTTATGGGTTTATTTATATCGCCGATTCTTTTCTGCGATCGGTACGTCGTTGGCGCTCATATCCCGCCTGCACATGAGCCCATTGGGTTCAAATTCCCAGTGTTCATTGCCATGGGTTCGGTACCATTGCTTTTGATTCTCGTCATACCATTCGTACTCGAACCGTACTGAGATTCGATTTTCTGCATAGGCCCAAAGCTCTTTCATTAGCTTGTAGTTTTTTTCCTTTTTCCATTTCCTGTTTAAGAACTCTTTTATGGCTTCTCTGCCCTGAAAAAACTCGCCTCGGTTGCGCCATTGTGAATCCTCGCTGTAAGCTCGTGCTACCACTTCTGGATCGCAGGTATTCCAAGCATTTTCAGCCGCCTGAACCTTGGCCTTTGCCGTCTCAAGAGTGAAAGGAGGCCTAATATCTGTAGGTTTTATTTGTTGCTGTATCGTGTTGGGCATGGACAATCTTCCTTTTTAAATGTTATCAAAGTTAAAGTGACTCTTGAGTTAATCGGTGATCGCCGGGTCCAATTCCAGCATTCCCATTTCTTCTTTTGTGTAACGGGGAGTGATGTGTTGCGGACAGTTCCAGTCAAATGCGTGGACTTTGAAAACAAAAATTCGCTCAATGGTGGCGGCGTAATCCGGTATTGCAACTTTCGCAAGCAGGTCTGGATAGTCATCAGCATGGAGTACTTCTGCCTCGGCCCAGATTTTTAATCTTTGCTGTTGCGTATAATCCATGAGAAACAGAACTGTCTTTTTGGTGGCGTTAAAATTCCCGGTGCTGATGTATTGTCCGTTTCCGCGAAAATCTGCAAAAGCCAGAATATTATCGTCGAGAGATTTTAAAAATCCTTTTGGTCCGCCACGAAACTGCATATAGGGCCAGCCGTTTTCACCTACCGAAGACATATAAAAACTGTCCCGGGTTTTGATATAAGTCTTTTCCTGCCAGGTGAATTTGTTGCGAAATTCGTTTCTGCTTTCCATCTTTTGATAAGGCGCTCGGGTGCCATATTTTTCCTGAACCTTGCACACGCTGTCGTTGAAGGCGAATTCCATAAAATGTTTGGCCATGACGGGGCTTCCTTTTTTTGGAGGTTGAAAATATTGCCCCCGCATAGAGCCGGGGGCCTATTTATTTTTAGAATGTGAGGACATTAAAGCCCTGCTCTTGTAGTTTGCTCAGACTGGGCAGCCCGGTTGTTTTTGGCACCGAGTTATCTTTGATTAAATCGTAGCCGTTGGTGTTGGCACCAAAAACATCGGCACAGGCACAGGAAATTCCCTGGATCTTGTCGGCAACGGCTTCAAACAATTCGTGGGCGGGGTGATCTTCTTTTTCCAGCACTTCAGGCCATCTCGTGCCGGTGCCTTGAAACAAGATAGCTATTTCCTTGCCGGCATTCTTGTAATCGTAAGCGGTGGCCAGGGCATTGAAGACGCGCCCTAAAGATTCCTCGGAGCCGGTTTTGGGGTCTGACAGTACGATGATTGCAGTTTTCATTTTAATTTCCTCAATTTTAAAGTTTTGCCGCATTTTGTGTCGGCTTTTATAGGTTGTATAGAGCAGTTTCTGTGCCAAAGAACAGTCGCATTCATAAGCGACTATTTTTAAACGAGTTATGTGATTTTATGGGGCGAGCGCAAGGTGTCTAAATTTCGCTAATAGTTATATTTCGCTATAATATATTATATTTTAGCGAATTTTCGTGGAACTTCGGCTTGGCAAAGGCTATACTGCAAGCATGAAACCCGAGCACAATTTAGAACCGCAGGAATTAAAAGAAGCCCTGCACCTGAACAAGCTGATTTTAGAATCGGCAGGTGAGGGCATCTACGGTCTCGACCTTGAAGGCAAAACAACCTTTGTCAATAGTGCCGCGCAGTTGATGACCGGGTTCACCGCCAAAGAGATGCTGGGAAAGTGCCAGCATGAACTGGTGCACCATTCGAAAGCTGACGGAGCAAACTACCCTGTAGAAGAGTGTTTTGTTTATACGGCCCTGCAGGATGGCAAAGTCTACAAAATTTCTGATGAGGTGTTTTGGCGCAAAGATGGCACCTCTTTTCCGGTTGAATATGTCAGCACTCCCATTCGCGAAAATATGCAATTAAAGGGTGCGGTGATTGTCTTTAAAGATATCACCGAGCGCAAGCAGGCCGAAGAGGAAATCCAGTGTTTGCGTCGGCAACTGGAGTTGGAAAACGCTTACCTCCACGAAGAAGTTCTGGGTGCCCAGGCCTATGGCGATATTATTGGCAACAGCCCCGCATTGGAAACCCTGTTAAGGCAAATTGAAATGGTGGGTCCGACCGATGCCAGTGTTCTCATTACCGGCGAGTCGGGAACCGGCAAGGAGCTGGTGGCGCGGGAAATCCATAACCGAAGTTCGCGGTGCAAGCGCACGATGATCAAAGTCAATTGTGCTTCCATTCCGAAAGAACTCTATGAGAGCGAATTTTTCGGGCATGTAAAGGGCGCGTTCACGGGTGCGATAAGAGACCGGGCAGGTCGTTTTCAACTTGCTGACGGGGGGACTTTATTTTTGGACGAGATCGGAGAAGTTCCTCTGGACCTTCAGAGCAAACTTTTGCGTGTATTGCAGGAAGGAACTTTTGAAAGAATTGGTGATGAAAAAACCCAGCACGCGGATGTGCGCATCATAGCCGCGACGAACCGATGTTTGAAGGAGGATGTGGAAACAAAACGCTTTCGTCAGGATCTTTATTATCGTTTGAATGTGTTTCCGATAGAGGTTCCTCCATTGCGTTTTCGCAAAGAGGATATTCCGCTATTGACTGTGAATTTTTTGGGTCTGGCGGCTAAAAAACTAAAACTGCCTCTGCCCAAACTGACTCAGGCCAATATCATTGAGTTGCAGGGTTACGACTGGCCGGGCAATGTGCGAGAGTTGCAAAACGTGATCGAACGCGCCGTAATCACTTCGCGTTCAGGAAAAATGTCATTCAACTTAAGCAAAGAGAATAAACCCTACACCGCAACGAAAGCAAAACAGCCGGATGCGACCATCAATATTCTTACTGAAGAAGAAATGAAATTACGGGACCGGGAGAATATATTGAATGCTTTAAATCAATGCAACTGGAAGATCACAGGAACAGATGGCGCCGCAGAACTATTGGCAATGAAACCCACCACGCTACACTCAAAAATTAAAAAACTGAACCTCAACCGGCCAGCGACCGCCACCAAGCGTGGGGCCACCGTGCAATAACTTTTGCTGGCTAGCAAATAATGAATCC
>CAZEBI010000014.1:0-28203 GCA_964510355.1 uncultured Nitrospina sp.
CCCCCGGCTATTAATTTCTCTACATGTTTATTTGCTTCCCCTTGAGCTTTGAGTGAATAAACCTGAATGCGGTAGTGCCCTCCCTGTCTGATCGTAGGAGTATGGACTGCAGTCGGTTTTTGCGTTGCGGCTGTGGTTGGAGTTTCTTCTCTTTTCGGTGCGAATTCTACAGGTGCGGCAGGAACCGGGGGTTGCAAAACTTCAAGTTTATCTTGCTCAGGTTCTGGAAGCGAAATTTCTGGCGCAACGGATATTGTTTTAGCGGGAAGATCAGGGTTTTCCTGCTGCCCATTTTGAAACAGGGTCGCTAAATCTATTTTCCCCGGCTCCACTTTGGCGAGGATGAAGAATGTCAATCCGGCAACAAAAAATAGCAGGGAAACCAGCAAAGGCAATTGCGTTTGCAGGAAGCGTTTTAAAAAATAGCTTTTACTCTCTTCCCCCAGAAGGCTTCGAATGGCTTCTCGCACGTATTGCCGGTCGATGGTGTCGACCTGAGCATTATATCCCGCAAGAAGCGCACGGTCGCAAACAAGGTTTATCAGGCGAGGGTAGCCTCCTGAATATTTGAAAATTTCCTTCAGAGCCGATTTGGCAAAACTGACCTGGGATGCCGCGCCCGCAACAAGAATTCGATGGGCAATATAATTACTTGTCTCTTCCTGGGACAGGGGTGAAATTTCATAGCGGATCGAAATTCTCTGGTTCAGTTGTTTTAAAGTGGGGAGTTTCAGTTTTTCATTCAGTTCCAACTGCCCCACGAAAATGATTTGCAGGAGCTTGTCTTTTTCCGTTTCGAGATTGGATAAAATCCGCAACTGTTCCATGACATCCAGGGACAGGTTCTGCGCTTCATCGATAATCAGTACTGTGGATTTTCCCTCTTCATGTTGGTCCAGAAGGAATGCGTTCAAGGCATCGATCAGTTCTTTTTTGGAGGCGCTGTTGATCCAGATGAGATCCTTCTGTCGCAGATTTTCAGAGGGAGAAGGGTCCAGTTCGATAGCGATCTCCTCGCCGGTGAAATCATCCTGAACGATACCCACGGGTTGGTTTGCATAGAGAGGTTTGATGCGAAGGTCTTGAACAATGTTTCGCAAAAGGTCCATATCAGAAAGCATGGGATTTAGAATGAGGGCAACTTCAACATTCTCATCCAGCCTGTCGAGCAGGCAACGACACAGCGTTGTTTTCCCGGTGCCAACATCCCCGGCGATGACCATAAACCCTTCGCGCTGTTTGATGCCATAGAGCATATGATCCAGTGCGCCCTGATATTGTTTGCTCAGGTAAAGGAACTTCGGGTCCGGGGTCAAGCTGAACGGCTTTTCCTTGAACCGGTAAAAATTTTCGTACATTTAAAGTTACCTTCTGAATGAGGGAGTGATCAGGCGGTCCGTAGGAACATCGTAGCCGAGGTTTCTGAGATGGCTGCGTTCGCTCAAATATTTGTCGTCAATCGCTCTGCCCACCATGATTTCCGGAGTCAGCATAATCACCAGCTCTGTCTTGGACTCCGTTTCCTGGGTCCAGTGGAACAGGCGTCCCAGATAGGGGATGGCTCCCAACAGGGGAATAGAATTGTCATCGACTTCTTTTTTTGTTTTCATCAGGCCACCAATAATAATGGTCTGTCCGTGTTGGGCCAGAACGATATTATTGGATTCACGCACATCCAGGATAGGGACGATATTGATTCCGTCAGGAGAAGTTCTTTCACCGGATTTTTCCGTGATGCTGGTATTGATGCTCATCATGATCTGGCCGTTCGGGTTGATCTGGGGAACGACATCCAGCACGATGCCGATGGTGATTGCCTGCGGTATGAATTCGGTGGTGGCCCCGGAAGTTGTTGTTGCCGCAGTGACTTCCGGCCTGAAGAAAATATCCTCGGTTCCCACCTTGATCACGGCACGCTGGTTGTTCAGGGTTGCTATTTTCGGGCTTGAAAGTACGCTGACTTGTCCCTGCTTGGATAAGGCATCAATGACCATGTTGAATTCAGGGGTGGCGATGCCGTAGGTGAAATTGGCCGCCCCGGTCAAGGTCGAATTGATCAGGTTTGACCCATCGGCATCGGCATGTGAAAAAGTGATAGGGCTGACTTGCGACCAATCGACCCCAAGCTTGTAATCATCGTTTAAAGTCACTTCGATGATTCTTGCCTGGATAAAAACCTGCCGCTGAACGGAACCTTCCACTGCTTCCAGAAACTCCGCAACCTGAAGTAAAACCTCTGGAAAATCTTTTACGACGATCATTCCAGCTTGCCTGTTGACGGTTAAATAAGCTCTTTCCGCATTGACCTGAACCGCAACAGAGGGAGAAGACGGACTGGCTTCGGGTGTCGTTTCTTCCAGTGATGAAGAAGGTTCTGCACCTCCTCCCAGTAAGCTTGCAACCAGCCCTGATGAACCGGAAGAAGCCGATGATGTGGCATCGCTACTCGAATCGCCGGAGGTCGTAGAGCTTGCTGATGTTGACGCCGAAGGGGTGACAATATTTTTCAGTCCGTTTAATACCTCGGTCCATATATCGGTTTCTTCTGACGCTTCCACCGAGCTGGTGGACCGGGTGTTCGCATCACTTTGCCCGGAAGAGGAACCCCCTGTGCCTCCGGCCGTCGAGCCTGTGGTGCCTGAGGTTCCGGAGCTGGATGTCAATGTGCTGTTCCCTCTCCTTTTGGAAATTACATAATTCAGGAAAAAAGTGCGTGTCTGCATTTTCTCACGCCTGACACGAATAAAGTTTTCACTGATCTCATATTCCAAGCGCAAAGGCGGTAATAAACTTCTCAAAGCTTCTTCCAGAGTCACGTTTTTTAAGTCTACGGAGGCCAGTTTGTTCACACCCGGATCAATAATAATGTTTTGCTCGATTTCCTGAGACAGGGCGAACAGCACGTTTTTAATATCCACCCCCCGGGCCGACATGGTGAAACGAAGTTCTTTTGTTTCCACCTCTCGGGGTTTCAGGGCCGGTTGGATTTGCGTCAACTCTCGCGGCAACTCGGAGGGCTTTGCTTTTTCCAGAGGAATTGTGACTTCACGGGTTGGCGGTTTTTGAGCGTGTTCCTTTTTCGACTTGGAGGGAGGGTGCTTGCCGACTTGTGGTAATCCCAAGGCGGAGCACGATACTAGGGCCAGACTCAAAAGCAGAGCACCCAAACCGCGAAAAGCCAACGTACTGGTAAATTTAAAGGTCATAATAATTGTAATAAATTTGAACAAATTTATATCAATTTAATGTACACCTAAAAACGCCATAAGTCTAATAAAATCTGTGGGTTTCCTGTGTTTGCTGTGGGAAGGGCAGGTCTTTGAATGAGCGAGAATTTTGACTTATTGCAGTGGTGTTTGCGGTGTTATTTTCTGCGGTTTTTGTGAATCTCAAATTGCATTTTTTTAAGGGCCAGGATTTCTTCTTTTCCACCAGCATCCAGAATGACCCGATTGTCAAAAATATTTATGACTCTTTTGCCAAATACAAGGTCGCCTTTCATGAAGTTTTCCCCGCTGATCGTGGCGATGCGTTTGCCGTTGATATGGAATATCGCCTGCAATACCAAGCGTTGCGGCTGTTTTTTAGGAATATGGTCTTTGGAATAAACGCCCGGTGGCAGTGCAAAGGGGTTCACACGCGGTTCATTAGTATCCGCCGCAAAAGCGGTGCCCAATGTGATGGCAACAAGCACAATGACAATCGGGAAACTATATGGGCCCGGGAGATTCAAAGTCGAGGCTCTCCAAAAACGGTTTTATCATCCCCCAAGCAATCCGGGAAATCCAATTATTATAATACTATAACTTTAATATGCAGGCGAGATTCCAGTTTTGGCAGGATTTTTTCATCGCGTGTGGTTTCAAGGCTTTGAATGGTGATGACGGCGGGAAAGTTTTTTAATGAGGCCACAAAGTTTTTCAGTGCATCGTAATCACTTTCAATTTCCATGACCAGGGACACTTCTTTTAAACGCAGGCCGGCACGCGAAAGGTTTCGTTCACTGGTTTTCATGGACTTTAAAAATACCCCATAAAAGTCGGCTTCGTTCTGAAGGTCGTTGAGAAATTCCATGTCCTGTCCTGTCAGGCGGGTTTTAGCTTTCTCGATGGTGGTTTGTAATTCGGTGATTTCGTCTTTTACTTTTTTTATCTGGATTTTGGTTTGTTTGGTGCGGGCAGGGTCAACCAAAATTTTCTGAAGGGCTCCAATCGAAGCTTGAACCTGCCGGGATTGTTCGTTGTACTTTTTTATTTTTTTGACCTGTACTTTATATTCAAATTCGTAAAACCCGTACCCGACAGCAAAGAGTAGGGTGGCGACCATGATCACCATTTCCCGGATGCTCAACTTACTCAAATCAAATTTTGGAGTCTCGGCCATATTTTTAAGAGGTTCTATTTACGTTCAGCGTGTTCAAATCAAATTCTGGAGTTTTATTGGTATATGTCTCATTTTTTCATTCAAGCAGAGGGGAAAATATATATTTCGAACTGTATCCCCGGGCTATTGTATTCGTCCTTTTTCAGGGGGCTCGACTTAATAAGTTTGAGATCGCTGAAAACCGGAGAGCCTTTTAAATTCTGTAACAGCATTCTCAAGGAACTTTGAACTTTCAGTCCTGGGCCGAAAATCTGCCCCTTTACCTTTAGCCGTTCCCTGTTGGAAGTATCTGCTTTCCCCTCACGGGTCAAATCTTCTTCTTCATTTTCCTCTTCTGCGCTCCCCTTTGCGGCATAGGTGATCTGGGAAATTGCGGTATCCTCTGAAACCAGAAGAGATATCTCAGAAAAAACCCGATCGAAATCGAACGGAAAAGGAGTGCTCCCCGGAATCTGCCTTTTTTCCTTTTTCAATGCCTTTTTAGTTTTTTTAAGGTTTTTCAACTGTTGAATGGGTTTTTGCAGTTCCGGTACCTGAATCTGCAGTACTGCCAATGCGATCTGCTGATTACTCAGCATGGTTTTTTTGCTGAAAACTTCAGTCCTCAGGTGGGAACTGTAACCATATAAAGCGGCAAACAGGACGAGCACGGCCGCCAATGGGGCCAGTTTGATCAGGGTTTTTTTGAAGGAGGGCCGGTATTTTTCCGGCAGGATATTGATCTTATCGCATTTCCCCAGGGCCAGGCCAGCGGCAACGGTCAAGCTGGGGCCGTAGAGTTTCATTTTTTCTTTGGAAAGAGAGTCATCCTGAACCGCGGCCTGCATGAAAACATTACAGCGATCAATTTCCAGATCCAGGTTTTCCTTTAAAAACCGGTACATGCCGCTCAGGCCGACTCCGCCACCGGAAAGAATTAGGCGGTCCACCGAATTTTTGCGATATTGGTTTTTGAAGTATTCGATAGAGCGGTCGAGTTCCGTCACTTGTTTGACAAGAATCGGTTCGAATCGTTCCCGGAGCAGACTTAAAGGAACTCCTTCCTCTGTTTTGCCATTGTTGTCTTCGGCAGGGAAGCCGAATGTTTTTTTAATTTGTTCGGCGCGCACCTCATCAATGACTACGGTTTTCCCATCTTCTAACTCATATTCGCCTACCAGACATGCGGTCAGATTTTTACCGCCGTTAGGAATTTCCCGGGAAAACAGGATATGTCCATCGCAGACAAAATAAATGCGGGTACGTTCTGCCCCCATATCGACATAACTGGTTACGGTTCCAGGAGCCAGTTCTGCGACAGCCTTATCATAATCCCATAATGCGATAGGAACTACAGTGACTCCAGCAGGGCGCAGGCCTGCGGCCTTGGCGATGGAGACAATAAAGTCCACCACATCCCCGCGTACAATGACGCTTAAAATATCGAGAAATGTTGCGCCATCCTTAGCGGTCTCGTCCATTATATAATTGTCGACCACCGCCTTGTCCAGATCGAACAACACTTCTTCTTTGGCGTTCCATTTTGCCGCATCGATCAGTTCTTCATGTGGCATTTTAGGGAGTGAGGCATTGCGGATGATGACATTATGCCCGGTGATAGAAAGGTAGACCGCCGAACCTTTAATGTTGGCTTCGGAGAACATTTTTTTAATCATGCCCCCCAGCAAACCGGCCCGGTCCTTTTGCTGAAGGATAGCGGCGGGGATTTCCCGGATGGCGAATTTTGTGATCGTAAAACCCTTTTCGTTTCTCACCAGCTCCACCACCTTGATGTCGTGGAACCCGATATCCAGCCCAATGCTTGTTTCTGATTTAGCCATGTTCAATATAAGGCGTTAAAGTTTTATGAAAAATTTTGTTTAGTTCCAAATATGAAAAGCAACCCCCTCAATCCCCCTTGTCAGGGGGAAGATTAGATTCCCCCTTGTCAGGGGGAAGATTAGATTCCCCCTTGATAAGGGGGGCTAGGGGGGTTAAACATTTTCTTCAATAGCAGGTCCAATAAAACCAGCCAGAAGAAATTATCGCACAAACCCGTGCCATTTTCCAAGAGCTTTTATTCTGGAACCTATTGAATTTTCAGGAGAAACCCGGGTTTTTGTCGGCTGGGTAAAAGCTTGGGGGTCGCGTTGTTTACCTCGAGATGCGTGCTAAATCACTCGGACCATTGTTGTCCGTCAGCACCGGAGGAGCATTGGTTGTATCCGTCTGTGTTGCTCCCGGCATCTTCATTGTCGGTAAAGATGACCGTGGCGTTATTTTTAAGTTTCACTTCGTTGCCATAAAGGGCGCCCTGCACCTCGGCATTGTTTTTAAGTGTCAGTTTGCTGTCGGTAGAAAGGGACCCGATAAACAGGGCAGAGTTTTTAATCGTCACATCGCCTTCCACCCATGCCGAGTTGTTGGCGGAGTCGCCTTGACTATTGTTTACCCTGGATGAGTTTTTCATTTCAAACTTTTCGACAACATTCAGAGTGAGCGTGCCTTTGACCCGGATTTCCCCATTGTTTTTTAATTTGGCCTTCTCATAAACGGTGATCGTTGTATCTGCAACTTTTCTAACTGTATGTGTGCCTGTACCGGTACTTGTTATAGCTATAGCTGAACCCGGACTGGCTGTCAGTGACAACTGAAAGTTATTGGTTGCCGTATTGATAACGTAATAGGATGTTGTGCTGCTTAAGCCTGCAGGCAATGTATCTGTTGTAGCCAGGGAAACGATATCGTCTGCAACATAGGGGTGACTGGTCACATTTAATCTGTCGGTTGGTGATATTGTAACCGTAAAGACTAAACTATCGGCATCATCATTCAGTTTCAGTGTGGCATTATCTTTGATTTCAAACTTCTCTTTCACAATAAGACTGTTGTGATCGACGGCATTGGTTTTAACTTCGTCATTGTCTTCGAGTTTGAATTCGCAAAACCGGGTGAAAGCCGGGTCGAGAATATTTCCTGCAAGTAAATGCAGGCCGGTGTCAAAATCCGGACAGGTGGCACTCGGGCAACTGTCGCATTCCACGGGCGCCGCCGGGATGTCCACAAAACCAGGGGGATCGTCCGGGCATACGCCGGTCACCGGCGGATCGGGAAGCGGCGGGTCGATGAACGAGTTGTTCTTGGTGGTGGTCCCCAGGCAGGAGGTGATGGCATTTTCACCCAGGGCACAGGCTCTTGCGATGAAGCGGGAAAGGGATCGTTGCCCCCCTTTGAAGGTGCCGGTGGATAGGACAAAAATTTTGCCCGCATCGTTGTCGCCATTGGCCGGAAAACTGACGGCGAAATTGCCGCTCCCGCCAAAATCCTCATTAAAATCGTCAGCCGAGGTGATGGTGGTCCAGTCCGAGTTATCCTGCAGGATAGTGGGGCAACCCCATGTGGCATCAATTGCGGTCAGGCATTTCTGCGTGTAGCGCAACCCGGCCTCGGCAATCATCAATGCGTTGGTGGAAGTGTAGGTCAGGATCGAACCCGATTGTTTCTGCCGGGTTTCCGCGATAAAATTGAAGGCAACCGACCCAAGAACAATGATGGCCAGAATGATAGTGACCAACGCGGCAATACCGCGCTCATTGTTGAGATGCCCTCCGTGCGTCATCGCGAGCGACTGAAGGGAACGTGGCGACCCAGTCTTTCTGGATTGCTTCATCGCATTCTGTTCCTCGCAGTGATGGCCTGTGCATAGTCCTCTGCTGGGCAGGGAGGAAATTTTTTTAGCAGTAATTTTTCTCATAATGTGTTGGCTCTCGGTCTCACCCCGGATTCGAGAGTAAAATTCTCTCCGCTCGGCCCTTGCAGGGTTAGGGTGAAAATATAAAAATCAGCCGATGGTTCGGTCACCGTAAAACTAGTGACCTGACCTGCCAGAGTGGTTTCATTGGCGCCATTGCTGGTTCTTTTTATGGTATTTCCATCCAGGCGGTATTTAATTTGCGTGGCATTCGAATCCTCGGTCATGCCAATGAATTTATCAAAGGTGATGGAGTTGGCAGTGATGAATATATCGCTATCCTCTTCTGACGCGACCCGAACTTCACGGAGCATGAACTCCATAGCCAGCTTGGCATCGTCCACCAGCCCTTTCTGGCCTGTCGTTTGTTGTGCCGACTGGGTGATACTGGTGATGAACTGGGTGGAAAATATTCCCATAATGCCCAGAAGTACGATGGCGGAAATCATCTCAATCAGCGTGAAGCCATGCTGGTTTCTACAATAACGGCCTTTTGTTTTTTTTTGATTTTTTATCATCAGCATTAACTGTCCAACGCAAACAAGGTATTGAATTCCATTGTCGCCATGGCGCCATCCGTCCTGCTCACCGTAAGCGTAATTTTTCGGGCAAAGGTCGATGTTGTTGTCGAGTCCGGGTCCGTTGCGTTCACCTGCTCCGACACACAATCCATGGAGTAGTCCCCATCCGGGGGGAATGTGAAAGGACTGCCTTCCGGGCAGAGTGCGGCACCGTTAATGGTATCGCGAAACTGGTCGGCCAGCTCTTCCATTTTCTTCTGGGCTATAAACGAAGCCTGAATAACGTATTCCGGGTTCTTCGTGTTAGACAGTCCTGAAAACGGGATCATGATTGCCGGCACGGTAATGCCGATGATGACTATAGCAACGATGATTTCTATTAATGTAAACCCTGCTTCCTTGCCACAGCTAAAGGGAAAAAAGAAAATGGATTTAAATTTCTTCATCATGACACCGTTGCCCTCCCGGTAAGCTGTTCAATCGTTATGGTTATTGTACTGCCGGAAGCGTTGAGAACAATAGATGCCGCAGAAGCGGCTGTTCTTTCACCAAAACTATTGAAGGTAATTGTGCCACCTGTCTGTATTGTTGTTGCTCGAGGCAACTGTCGGGTCTCGAGAGGAAACACGCCATTTGGGTCGGCCGGAACATCGTAAGCGGTCGCGTTGTTGACAAAAGAGATACTGACATTCTGATCCCGGGTCATGGCCAGCTCCTGGGTATACTGAATATCTGCCTGGACAGTGTTTCCTGCCATCGAGACATCTATGGTCGATGTGTCAAACATGGGAAGGGCGACTGCCCCCATAATGCCAACCACCAGAATGACGCTGATCATCTCGATCAGGGTGAATCCCTTATTGTTTTTTAAAAATCTCATGCCGTTCCCGTAAGGGTTTTTGTAAAATCTTTAACATCATTATTATAGGAGGTGGTAAAAGGGCTGTCAAAAAAGAACCGGGGCTGAAAAATAATGTATAGCTAAACGGCTTGATTTATCGAATGTTTTTTAAATTCAAGAATTTAGCGGAAATTTTTTGCTTGTGGGGCGTGCAAACAGTTTTTATACTGGGTAGGATAAATAAGTAAGATTTAAATTTTAAGTATTTGGAGAGTTTTTGTGATTAGCAAACGCTTCACCTTAGGTCTTTTTGCCATCGTATCACTGGCTCTGTTTTTTGTTTTAAGTGGAGCAGAAAGCCTTATCTTTTTTTCAGATTCTGTATTCGTAGATACGGCAGAAGCCGATGACAACGATAAGGACGACGACGACAAAGACGACGACAAGGACGATGATATGGGCAGTGGTGATTTTATTTACGACCAGGACAATTGGACGGTTTCCGGCAATTGCTCGAATATCAACAAACTTCAGATCAGATACCATAAGGATTTTATCTCAACGGAAGATGCATCCGGTCCCAATGTTTTAGTGGTGGGGGCGGATGGGTCAGGTTGTTCCATCACGATAGAAAAAATATCCGGCGGCAATAAATGTGGATTCAGTGCCCGTAAAAGAAACGGCAAACTCCAAATAGATACAAAAACAAAAAATAATGCCCAGAATTGTGAGATGTGCATCAAGGTGGTTATTCCGCGAAATGTGAAGATTCTGGGATAACCTGAATACCTGCAACAGATTTATAGGGAATGGGTTTGGAGAATAAATTAATGAAAAACATGGCTTGCAAAACTGTTTTGGTTTTTTCCCTGGTTGCGTTGGTAGTAATTGCTGCGGACTGGGTCAACCCCCTGTTTTTTTCCGATTTCTCCATCATTTCCCTGGTAGAAGCCAGTGATGAGGATAAAGACAAAGATAAGGACAAGGATAAAGACAAAGATAAGGATCAGGACAAAGAAGCCGATTGCAAGAACAATACGGGTATTTGCGCCAATCAGGGTACTGTTACCGTTATTGGTATGAAGAGACGTGTGGATGTGCGGTCTGGCAGTGGATCGGTTTTGCTGGATGTCACCTCACCCAACGTGACATTGCAGTCCAAATCTGGTGACCTGACAGGGCGCGGTTTGACCAAAACAGGTAAATTCAAAAGCCGCATCGGCAATGTTCGCGTCAAATATTGTTTAAAGCCTCAGGATATTGGTAACGCAACCTTGAAGGTAGAAATCCTTGCAAGCGCGCCGGGTGTGGATGAAGATTGTGTCCCCGCTGAACTTGACCCCGGTGAGGTTTGTGATCCCAATTCATCGGATGCCGATATACAGTTTCTGACAGACTCGGAAATGAAAATCCGGATTCAAAGAGATCCTCTTAAGTACAAATCTGATTTCAGTAATTGCCCCGATTGTTCCTTCAAAATTACGGGAAAAGTATTGTTGGGTCAGTTGTTCATCAGTGAATTCAATCCCCCTGTAACGGTGCCGACCTGCCCCTACTGACTCGGTCGTTTTTCCTCCTCTTTGACCCAGACATGTTTCAGCAATAAAACGCTTGCCAGCGTTACCGGGGCCCAGAAAATAAATGCTCGGCCCAGCAGAGTGAACCCCAGAAAAAACATTATAATTCCTACCCAGAATCCGTTGTTCTCGTGAAAGAAAACCCGGTCCACTTGTTTGTATTGCCGCAAGATGAAAATGAAAAATCGCCCTGCCCACAAACCGGTTAACCCGGAACCCAGTGCCGCGACAAACAAAGTGATGCTTGCAAACGGCATATTCACCACCAACGCATAAACACTGTAATAACAAAACAGGCCGAGCCCCACGCCAATATTTCTGTTCAGGTTTTCCAGCCACAGTCCAATGATGGAGCCGGTGAGCCAGGAAGCGGTGATGATCATATATGTCAGATAAGCAGAAGAGATATTGATCTGCAAAAGGATCAGATAGCTAAACTGCAGGGTGGAGAAATACAATCCGGTGAGGAAGGCGTATGCGGGAAATTTAATCATCGTCGAAATACCGATCGGTGAACCGTTCCCACCCTCTTTTGAGTACAAGGTCCAGATTGTCCAGCGCCAGGGGTGTGGCCTGAGTAAGATAGAATGGCACATCCAATGCTGACAGGATGGTTAAATCTTCTTCATATATCCTTGTCGTTTGCTTCACATCCGACTTATTAAAGGGGAGGTGGTCGGAGGCGTAGGCGAAACTGCGATCGGCTTTGTCGCTATCGAGCACCATCACTTGTTTGAACGCTTTTGATAATGCGGCGACAACCCGGGCTGGTGTGCGGTTGTTGTTCTGCAATGGGCCGCTCAATTGCACAGCAATGACTCCTTGCTCCGTCATTTTTGACTGTGCCAATTGATAAAACTCCACCGTATGGAGGATGGCTTCCTGAATGGTAAGAGGAGACGGAATATCCATAATGATCAGATCGAATTTTTCTTGCGTGGTTTTTAGAAAATGTTTTCCATCATCAATGGTCAGATTCCAGTTTTCGAGTTCGGACAGTTCCTCCATGGGAGTGAAAAACCGTTGCCCTGCCAACAGAACCCCGGCATCGAGCTCAATCGATTGCACGAATTGCGAATGCGGATAAACTTTTGCGACGGAAGACAGGGTGCCGTTTCCGATGATCAGAGTTTTCCCCGGCTTAATGAGTGTGGCTGGAATTTCAGCGATATAATAATTCAAATCTTCCAGGTCCGAGGCATTGAGGTTGAGCAGTCCATCCAGATAAAGGTAGCGTTCCCCATTTCCGTCTTCGATCACCTCCACTTTTTGATAGGCAGAGTTGATCGACAATAAAGTGGTGGCGGTATTCAGGGAATGTTTATTTTCATAAAGTAAAGCGGTGGTGTGCCGGTCTATTTGTGTGATGGAACTGCCAGCGACAACAGCAGTCAACACAAACGCCACCGTCCAGGATTTTTTCTGTAATGCCAGTTGAATGACAATCGCAAGCAGGCCCCAGTAGATGGGAAGGATAAAATCGACACCTTTATTCCAGCTCAGGCCGACGATGGCGAACCCTGCTGCGAAACCGACCAGTTCCATGGAATAAAGAATTTTCAGCTTTTGTATCGTGGTGTCTGGATCGCAATGTTCTGCATTGATTCGTCGCGGTAGAAACATTGCAAACAGGGAAGTGAAGATCAAGGCATAGATGAACATCAACACCATGTACCAGGTTCCGCTTAGATCAAGCTTTGCTATGATCACCGCAAGCATTCTGTAGGAGAACGGAAACGTCAGGTGAAGAAAGGCGATGGTGAGAAACGATGTTTCAAAAAATTGCTCTGAAAATTTCAGCGATAGAAAATAACCGATTGAAAGCCCGAGAAAAAAAGCCGCAGTGACCAGAATGATCACCACTTCTTCGCCGTACAAAATGGTGACAAAATCGCGGATCATAATAAACTGGGAGAGGCTCAGGCAGGCTCCAACCAGAAAGAGGAGAACAGGTTCTCTGAGAATGTGATAACGGTTCATAGGGTCAGTCTTGGTGCGCATATTGTACGAAAGAATCTAAATCACCCCAGCCCCTCTTTGTAAAAGAAGGGTCCATTAAAGCTCCCCCTTCCACGAAGTACCCGCTTCGGGGCATGAAAGCCGAGGAAGAAATATCACAGGGGTTGGGGTGATTTATTTTTCAGGGAGCCTCGCAAGCTGGCTCAACGCCTAGTGAATTCTATCAGGAAGCTGGAAATGCTGGAAGGACTGTTTGGAGTTGCTCAGGCAGGCAGGTGGCACATATCCTGTTGGTGAAAATTCGAGTTGTTTTTGGGTTTTCCGTTTGTGGAGCCATTTTTCCCATTGGCCTGGTTATAGCGGAAAATTTTGCCCTCGTAATTGGTGATGACCACTTCGTCCGCATTGTGCTCCACGACACTGTTGGGTAAAAGGCGCACTTTCCCGCCGCCCCCTGGTGCGTCAATAACGAAATAGGGAACTGCCATTCCTGAGATATGGCCCATGAGGTCTTTGAGTATGTCGAGCCCTTTTTGTACGGATGTGCGGAAATGGTCTGTTCCCTCTGTCATATCGGCCTGATAAATATAATAGGGCTTGATGCGGTTTTTCAGTAATTTGAGCATCAACTCTTTCATGACTTCTACGTTGTCATTGACCCCTTTTAAAAGAACGGTCTGACTGCCCAGGGGAATTCCCGTGTCGGCAAGCATGGCACAGGCTTTTTCTACTTCGGGTGTGATCTCTGCCGGGTGGTTAAAATGCATATTGAAATATAACGGATGATATTTTTTCAATATCGAGCATAGGTTTTCCGTTATCCTGGCGGGCAGTGCTCCGGGAACCCTTGTTCCAATGCGAATGATTTCCAAGTGCGGGATGGATCGCAGTTCGCCGAGAATTCTGTCTAGCTCCTTGTCCGGGATGAGTAAGGGGTCTCCGCCAGACATGATCACGTCACGAATTTCAGGGTTGTTGCGGATGTATTCAATGCCCTGGCGCAGAGTTTCGCGGGTGACGATTCCGGGAAAACCAATTTTTCGTTTTCGCGTGCAGAACCGGCAGACAATGGGGCATTGATTGTTGATCATCAGCAGTACCCGGTCTGGATAGCGATGAATCAGTTCCGGGACCGGCATATCACCTTCTTCATTAAGCGGATCAGAGAGCAGGCTCTCGCCGTCTATAAGATCGTCCAACTCTTCAATGGTGGGGACCACCTGTTTCCATAAAGGGTCATGCGGCCCTTTAATGAGATTTAAAAAATAAGAATTGATTCGTATGGGATAGATTTCTCCCACTTTTTTAAGTTTTTCCAGATATTCAGGAGATTCGGGAATAAACGGCAGGTCTTCAATCTTCACTGCGCTCTGGCTGAGTTGTTTTTGCCAAGGCTCCATTATTGTTTCCTTACTTTAATGAAAATTAAGAACGATAGGTTTTTTTCAGATAGTCGATGATCTCATATTCATCATCGAGTATGGTGTCTCCGTCTACCAAAACCGGAACGGTGGTTTGTCCCGAAATTTCGTAAACTTCCTGGCGTTGCTGGTGCGGCCACGGCACATCAACTTTTTCATATTGCAGGCTCATCTGGGACAGTACATCTCTGACCATTGCACAGTAACTGCAACCATCTATATTATAGAGCTTCATCGTTTTAAAACTACCTTGAATTTTTAATGGCGCAGGGTACCATCACCGCATCCGTCATTCCGTGAATCTTCTTTTTATTCTGTGGGCAAAGTGTTGCCAGAATGCCCGCCAGATGCGTGGTATTTTCCACCACAAAATAATAGGGTGTCAGCCGTACCCGGCTCTGCATGGTTTCCATTTTGCCCGAGTTTTGGTCCAGATAGGAAATCGGCACCCGTTTTCCCTTATAAAACTTCTGTAAAATCGAAGTTTGGTCGGGAAAACCTTGTAATCCTTTCGTCAGGGTTTCCTGCCAGACCTGGGCGGAAACATCATGCCCTACCACAACTCCTCGGCTTCCCCATGATTCGGGTGAGAAACCTGAAACCTTGATCACCATTTCCCGTTCTCTTTGGGTCAAATCATTCAATTGTTGCCAACTCTGTACCGGGGAACCTTTTATAAACTCCAATCCTGGAATTACCCCGTGAGGGGGCATGGGACCGGAGTCCAGTATCCAGGTTTCAGGGATTAGATGAGATAAGGTGTTAAAAGTTTCGGGACCCAGGGCTTTTTCCCAATTCGATTTCAGGGAGGGATGATGGAATAATGCAAAACTGAGCTTTTCTTCCAAACAGGTTTTATAAGGAGGAGTGGTCACGACCTGGCCTTTTTTTGCCGCGTACATCATCAGCTCAGCTTTGGGGATATTTTTGAGATCAAATAACTCAAAAAACCGGTAGAGGACATCGATCCGCAGCCATTTCCCTGCATCCTGGATGAACAAACCCTCCTCGCGGAACTGGATTTCCCTGGGGTGAACCGCATAAACCCCCTTTTTCTTTAACAGGGTCGCCAGCCACTCCATCTCGCTACGATAGTCTTTGGCCTCATCAGAAACGACAATGGCGACACAGGGATTTTCCTCTTTGGAGAGAGATGCCGCCATTTTGTAAAACAAGGTCGGAATTCCACCTTCAGCGTCACCGACAATTTCCCAGGAAGGGTCTTTATAAAGGGACATGAGTTCAGCCGTCAGGCCAAATCCTCCGGGCACAGAGTCGAGTTCCGTCACAGCAAATCCATTTTCCGTGACAATGACATCAGGTCGTAGGAGTGCGGGCAAGGTTTGGCGAAACCGTTTCATTCTGCCAAAATCGACCAACTCGCCAGGTTTACCGGCATCGAGATACTGCGCGAACCATTTTGGGCAACCGCCTTTGACACTTTCCTTATAAAGTTTGTTCCAGGCGGAGTAAAAATTGAGCAGATGGGGGCCGAGTTGGTGAAAAAACTCCACATCGGCGACAGAGAGAAAAAACGGTTCTGGCGAAACCCGCCAACTGTTTCCCGTGTCCGCATTGGTAAACAAGCCGGAACAGGTCAGCGAGGTCTGGATTTCAGCGCAAATACTTTCAGGTTGGGCAATCATGTGTTTTCAGAATGATAAAATTAATCTTATGGAGATATAGCAAAGACTCATCAGGCCGAGACAACTCCTTAGCTTGCTAAACAAAGGCACATTGCCACCAGCGGTTCGCCGGAGACCCGATTAGATGTTACAATGTTCACGTTATAATGCAATCACTTAGATGAGGAAACCATGGAAAAAGGTTCATCGCAGGAGGAAAAAATCATCCCCATCTTTCCTTTACCCACGACCGTGTTCTATCCGGGGACTCCATTGCCTCTGCATATTTTTGAGCCCAGGTACCGGCAAATGACCTCCGATGCCCTGGAGGGTAAGCGCAAAATAGGCATGGTTTTGCTCAAACCCGATTGGGAAGCGGCCTATTTTGATCGGCCCGAAATATTTTCCGTAGGTTGCGTGGGAAGCATTGAAAAGGAAATCCGCCATGTCGATGGAAAATATAATTTTACCCTGGTTGGGTTGCACCGGTTTCGCATCATAAAAGAACTGGAAGGAAAGCCCTACCGCCAGGCGGAAATTGACCTGCTCGAAGAAAAGAATGAACAAGAAATGGGTGAAACACCCAACGCGGTCCGCGAAAGCTTGATCAAGAAATACCAGAGTTTTACCCACCTGATCCCCGAAAATAGCGCGTCGCAACCCGACTGGAACCTGGGCGACCAGCTCAGCCGGTTTGTGGACCGATTCGCCTACAGGCTGGATCTTTCACTCGAACAAAAACAGACTTTTCTTGAAGAACAGGACGTGCTTCGCCGCGCTCAATTTCTGCACTCCTTTCTGCAAATGAAAATCGACCTCGTCCACCTCTCCAAAACCCGCAACACCACCCCCGACTCCGCCCGCTGGAACTAACCCTCTCACGAGGGAGGTAGATAGCAATTGCTTTATTTGGCGTGTCGAGGGTTATCTCGGCCCAATCGAATACTTGCTCAGTCGCATCCCATGCTAATCCGCATATTGCATGAGTATTTTTAACCCCCTCTAATCCCCCCCTTGTCAGGGGGGGAACTGTCTTCCCCCTGACAAGGGGGGGATTAGAGGGGGTTTAGGGTCGGTTATTGCTATCAGCGGCTTGCCGCGGAAGGATCAAACTCAAACAGGTGATACTGCCATCGGCTTTTTCGAATTCGCTCATTTCCAACTCGATGGTTTCAAGCCCATGCGCCTGAATTTGCTTGCGCACGTTGGGGAACCCGGCGGGCATCAGAACGGTGTTGCCAAATGCCAGGCAATTGCCAGCATAGGACTCACTTTCGGTGACTTCGACCCGGTCAAAATGTTGCAGGTTTGAGGTGTCTATCCGTGCGGGATCGAGAATCAATAGGTTGTTACCCAGAAAGGTGGCCGCGCTTTTGAGGTGCAAGCCTTTGCTCACGGCGACAGGGATAATTTTTTTTGTCGTGAACTTGGCAAGCGCTTGTATCGCGCGCAAATTGGTGCGTTTTGAAAGGCCGACAAAAATTGCATCGGGAGTGTTCATCACATCCCCGCCATCGAGGGTTGCGGGGAAATCCAGGGTCACGCAATCGTGGTAGGTTTTCAGCACCGTGGCTGCGGACTCGACTTCTTCCTGGCGCGAGGATTCTTTCATCGGGCAAAGCAGGATTTTGTCTTGCAGAATAACGGCGATGTCTTCTACAAATGTGGCATCCGGTAAATGGTCCTGGGTCGGCAGGTGCTCCACTTTGCCGCCAACCTGTTTTAATGCTTCCACATAATATTCGTGTTGGCTAAGAGCGATAGCAAGGTCGATACTGTTTTTTTCTGGATGCTCCGATAACGCTTTAGGAAACGTCAATCCGGGTTTTCTCACCAATGCTGTGAACGTGTGCATGGGGGCCTCTTTGTTAGCGATTCAATCGCAGGTGGGGGTGTTCATCATCCGGGAGAAATAAAGCATGGGGAAAAATTTCTTAGCTTTTCTGAAGATTTTCAGGGTGGCTTTGCTGGGTTTGAGCCCTTTATCGATTTTATCGGGCCGGGCGATATAAGTCAGCCCATCTATCAAGAGGAAATCATGGCGGTTAAAACGCAGGATTTTACGTTGGTATTCGTTAGGGTGGTCAAACAGTTCATCCAGTTTAGTCAGAAACTTTTCATCCATTACATAAAGTTCTCCATGCATCATTCCGGCATTGTCTAAGGTTGGCTCGATATTAGACAACCCCATTTTTTCCAAGCCCCCGTTGTCGGTGGGAATTTTATTGAAAACCAATTGCCAGGCCGAGAGCGTCACGGAAGATTTGGATATATATTCCAGGCCTTTCTCTTTGAAATAATCTTCGTTGATCAATTCTCCATACGCGAAAAAATGGACTACATCTGCCATTATTTAATCTCCTGGTCATTTAACTTATGGGCTTTATGCGATTTTTCCCCAAAAAGTTCCCGGCAAAGCACTTGCCGGGTATGGGGAGAATATGATAGTATCAAAAAATCATTCCTATGTGATCGTCATTTTCGGTTTGATTGAAGAAAGTTTTCAATTCCGGGGCGATTCTTGCTGGTTCAACGTTTAAAAACCCCCCTAAATGATGTTGCAAGGGGAGCTATTTCTTTTTATTTTAAGGAGTTGTCTATGTCAGCCAAAGTGGTTACGGTTTCCGATGCGGAATTTGAGCAAACGGTTCTAAAGTCTGACAAGCCGGTGATGCTGGATTTCTGGGCCGAGTGGTGCCAGCCTTGCAAAATGCTTACACCCACCATTGAAGAGCTTGCCGGGGATTTTGCCGATCAAATTCTGGTAGGAAAATTAAATGTGGATGATAATCCGAACACAGCAACCACTTATGGCATCCGTGGCATTCCCACGCTTCTTTTCATCAAGGACGGTAAGGTGGTCCAGCAGGTTGTAGGGGTGAAATCGAAAGCGGAAATTAAAAAGGTCATCGAGGAAAACCTGTTGGCATAAATTGCCCGGTTTTTTATATAGATACAAATAATCAACCCCCTTTTCCCGTTTGGGAAAAGGGGGTTTTTGTTTTTACGGCCGAATTATCAGGAGATGTTCAACCCCCCCCCTTGTCAGGGGGGGGGGTTGCTTCTATTAAATAGTGGTGAAAACCGGGTTCAGCCCCAGGTTTTCGATCATTTCGATATCCCTTTTCGGGTCCTGGCCCTTGGTCGTAAGATAGTTGCCCCCTAAAATCCCGTTGGCCCCGGCAGAAAAAAGCTGTTCCTGCTGGTCGTTCAATACTTCTTCGCGCCCGCCGCAGACGAACAGGTCGATATCCGGTAAAACCAGGCGTAAAAGGGCGATGGTGCGCAGGGCTTCATAATGCGGCATGGGTTCCAGGTGGTCCAGCCCGGTGCCTGCAACCGGTTTGAGAAAATTGATCGGAAACGATTGTGTGCCCAACTCGCGAATGGAAAAAGCCAGTTCGGCCCGTTGGGCAAATGACTCGCCCATTCCGAATATCCCGCCTACGCAGACCTGCAACCCTGCGTCCTTGGCATTTTGCACGGCTTTTACCTCATCGTCATAGGTATGTGTGGAAACGATTTTATCAAAATGACTTTTTGCGGTTTCCAGATTATGATGGCATCGATCCAGCCCGGCTTCTTTGAGTTCTTTTAAATGTTCCATTGGCATTAGCCCCAGGGAACAACAGGTTTCGAGCTGGGTTTCGGCTTTGATACGTTTGACGGCCTCGATCACCCGGTCGAGTTCCTGGCGGTCATCGAGAGAAGTTCCTGATACAACGATGGAAAATTCATTGGCTCCAAAAGCTTCAGCCTCTTTTGCGGCCGCGACAATTTCTTCCACATCCATCAACGCATATTCCGGCGAATCGGTTTTGAACGAGCTCGATTGAGCGCAGAAAGAGCAGTCCTCCACACACGCTCCAGACTTTGCGTTGACGATGGAGCAGATTTTAACGTTCTTTCCCTTAAACCGATCACGGATGCGGTCGGTCCCGATAAAGAGATAGTCCAGCTCTTCACGGGTCAGAGATTCCAGTTGCAAAGCCTGTTCATAAGATATCGATTCACCGGTCAAGGCGGTATCGACCATATTATCTATCAATTCTGTTCGCATAGAATTATTCGTTCTCCAGAGGTTTAAATCCCACAAGTGGGTTTTATTTCCCGTGGCTTGCCACGGCTTTTAAAATACATTTCATTTAGGATACTCCGTCCGCTTGCGGCGGAGCTGTTCATTGAGGGCCTCATCATAGTGCTTCTTCAGGCATAACTCAATAGTTTCACCAGTTCTTTCGCAGAATGGACAGGAGCCAGGCAGGTTCCCTGTTTGCAGACATAAACGGTGGCTTTTCCATTGAGCAGTTTCCGGTCTTTCAGTAGGGGGATGCCGATAGTTGCAATTTCATCCTCATAGGCGAAGGCAAAGACCGCATTGGGGTGAAACCCCTGGCGCAGGGTATCGAGCAGTTCCTGCGTTGCCGCATCGTTTCTTTTTCCTATCACAGCAACCTCTTTGACCCCTCCTAGATATAAATGCAGGGCCTGGAGCATGAAGGCGGAGTTGAGGCCATATTCCATCAGTTCGTCATTGAAATTTAAAAATATTTTTTCCGCTTTGCGGGCCAGGGCGGGTTCGGCCAGATAGGCGGAAAGTCGCAGAAAGGCCAAGGCGGCGTTGCTGTTGCCGGAAGGTTCTACCCCATCGTAGCCGCTGATTTGTCGTACCAGTAATTTTTCTCCATCGCTGTCGGTCTCATGAAATGTTCCGTTCTCATTCTGGAATTTTTCCTCCACCCTTAGCATCAATTCGTGGGCGGTTTGAATATAGCGAGACTCATAGGTGGCTTCATATAAGTCCAGGCAGGCGGTGGCAAGACTTGTGTAGTCACACAGATAGCCGTCATAGCGGGCTTCGCCATCGCGATAGCGCCGCAGTATTTTTCCTTCCGGCGTTCGCAGGTGGGTGAGCAAAAACTCCATGGCGCGGGCGGCTTTTTGCAGGCGCGCGGTATCATTCAGTACTCGGCCTGTTTTTGCCATGGCGCTGATCATCAGGGCATTCCAGGAGGTGAGTACCTTGTCGTCGAGCAAAGGGCGGATGCGTTGACTGCGAACGGTCAGCAATTTGTCACGGGCGATTTCCAATTCGCTCTGGACAGCATTTTCGGACATGCCCAATTCTTTGGACAGGGCTTCCTGCATTCGGGTGATATGTAAAATATTTTTCCCCTCAAAGTTTCCTGCCGGGGTGATGTTGTAATAGGGGATCGCGACATGGGCGGTTTTTCTTCCCAGAATTTCTTCAACCTCTTCTTGAGTCCACACATAGAACTTGCCTTCCACCCCTTCGCTGTCTGCGTCTTCGGCACTGAAAAAAGCGCCTTCTTTGGAGGTCATATCCCGGTCGATGTATTGCAGAAGATCACAGGCAAAACCGGCAAACTCTTTTTTACCGGTGACCTGATAGGTTTCGATCAGGGCGGTGGCGAATAAGGCGTTGTCATAAAGCATTTTTTCGAAATGCGGCACCAGCCATTTGTAATCGGTGCTGTAACGGGAAAGGCCGCCGCCGATCTGGTCGTAAATGCCGCCGAACTTCATGGCCTTGAGCGTGTTTTCTGTTATCGCCAGGCTATTGGAGTGCCCAGTGCGGTGGTGATGGCGCAGTAGTAATGACAACCCCATCGAAGGGGGAAATTTGTTTTGCTGCTGAAACTGAAAACCGTGATTGAGGCTGTCGTAATGCTTTTCAAAAAGTTCAACGGTTTTGTCTTCCCCATCGAAACTTAAATCATCCGGTTCGGCCAAGCTGGGTTCACGCAGAGAGGTTTGGCGGATATAGCCCATCACAGCTTGAGTCTGTTTTTTGATTTTGTCCTGCTCGTTCATCCATGTGTTGGTGAGAAACTGTAGAACGTCCAGAAAAGAGGGCAGGTTATATCTACGCTCAGGCGGGAAATAAGTGCCCCCGTAAAAAGGGATTCCCTCTGGAGTCAGAAATACATTGAGCGGCCATCCCCCTTGCTGGCCCAAGGCCTGCACGGCTTGCATATAAATACTATCGACATCGGGTCTTTCTTCGCGGTCTACCTTTATGGTTACAAAACTCTCGTTGAGCACCGCCGCCAAAACAGGGTCTTCAAATGATTCACGCTCCATCACATGGCACCAGTGGCAGGTGGCGTAGCCGATGCTTACCAGAACCGGCAGGTTTTTTTCTTTGGCGAGCTTGAATGGCTCATCGCCCCAGGGGTGCCAGTCTACCGGGTTGTGCGCGTGTTGCAGAAGGTAAGGACTTTTTTCGTTGATGAGCGAATTGGTGTAAGTGTGTTCAATCATTTTTTTTCAGTGTGTGGAGTTGCTTGTAAGCAAGAAAACCAAATCCCCCCAACCCCTGTGATACCCCTTCCTTGGCTTTCATGCCCCGAAGGGGTACTTCGGAGAAGGGGGAGTTTCAATGGACCCCTCTTTTTAAAGAGGGGCTGGGGTGATTTAGAACCCTCTTGCCGTATGCAGACTAAAGCTCGGCAAATCGCTGGAAAAAATCCGGAAACGATTTTTCTACGCATTTGGGATTTTTAATGCGGATGCCGGGAATTTTTAATCCGGCAACCGCAAAACTCATAGCCATGCGGTGGTCATCGTAAGTTTCAATTTCAGCTCCCTTATAGTTGTTCCCCGGTCGAATCATGAGAAAGTCTTCCCCTGTTTCGACCTTAGCACCCAGACGGGACAACTCGTTAGCCAGGGCGAAAATGCGATCTGTTTCTTTGATCCTCAGGTTGCCGATTCCCTGGATCACGGTTTCCCCTTCGGCAAACAGGGCTATCACAGCCAAGGTTTGCACCGCATCGGGCATATTATTCATATTGATGGTGATTCCCTTTAAAAGGTTTCCTTTAATATGCAGTGCGTCGGCTTTTTTTTCTATCTGGCAGCCCATTTTTTCCAGAACGCCGGTGAATTGTGCATCTCCCTGAACACTGTGGGGGTTGATATCGGTGAGGGTCACCTCCCCGCCGGTCACCGCCGCCGCCGCTAAAAAATAAGAGGCGCTCGACCAGTCGCTTTCCACCTTATAGGTTTGGGCTTTATAACGATCTCCCGCTTTGACGTTGAACTGCCGGTAACTCTCATTGTTCACATGAACGCCAAAGGTCTTCATGATGTCGAGCGTGATGTCGGCATAAGACTTTGATGTGAGATCTCCCTGAATATGAATGCAGGTGTCGTTCTTGAAATAAGGTGCCGAAAGTAAAATGGAAGTGAGATATTGACTGCTTTTATCACCGGCAAGTTGAACTTCCCCGCCGCCCGGCACTTCCCCGCCTGTAACATCTATCGGCGGACAACCATCACCGTTTGCCGATATGGCTTTGATCCCCATTTGCGTCAGGCAGTGCAAAAGATCGGCCAGAGGTCTCTGGCGCATGCGTTCATCACCGTCCAGTCGGATTTTCCCCGATGCCAGCGCCGAAAAGGTGGTCAAAAACCGCATCGTCGTTCCGGCGTTGCCGATAAAAATATCTCCTTTCGGTGTAGACAGTTTCCCGCCCTGACCGGAAACGATGAAAGCTTCTTTTTCCTGCTCAACCGGAATGCCGAAAGCTTCCATCGCACGGATCATATATTTGGTATCATCGCTGACCAGGGGTTTTTCCAGGCGGCATTCCCCATCGGTGAGCCCTGCGATCAGCAATGCCCGGTTGGTATAACTCTTGGAACCGGGAACTCTGAGCGTTGCGTGCAGATTCTGTATAGGTTTGATTTCTATCAAGGTCTGGAAAAATTGAGGGTTAAAATTAAAGAAAATATACCACACCCACTCCCGTGGGAGGGAGTAGAGCCGTGACTTTTTCAGTCGAGAAAAACGATTGCTCGCCAGCAAAAGTTATTGCTAGTTGGCTCCAGCGTCACGCTGGCGCCTAGTGGTGGTTGTTTCGTTTTGGGGATTCTGATATGATCGGGTTTTCTAATGTTTTCTGTGAAGGGTCTGTTATGTCTATGTATTTAAAGGTTCTTTTGTAGTGGGG
The DNA here is from genome assembly GCA_964510355.1 of uncultured Nitrospina sp. GTDB lineage: Bacteria > Nitrospinota > Nitrospinia > Nitrospinales > VA-1 > LS-NOB. The sequence continues at coordinate 24,037 of CAZEBI010000014.1, forward strand.
AGCGCGTATGCCCAAGGATGAAAAAGAATCTTTATGGTACCGGTTGTGGGAGCATCGGTCGCTGAAAGAAAAACAGCGTTTGCGGTCATTTATTCCTTATATTTTATATGGGATACTGGTTTTTTACGGGATCGTTTATTTGTCGATTCTCAACGAGGTCAATCGAGAAAGAACCGGGATCACCGTTAAAACCGGGTTTGGCGGAGATACCAAGGCCATTATTGATGCGCGTAAAAAAGAAGAAGCAGAAATTAAAGAAAGTTTTAAGTTCACGCGCAAACGCGTCTCCGGCGGTCACTAGGCGTGGGGCCGGTACTGCATTACCCGTGAAGCGGACGGAATGCTCAAGCGCAATACTTTAATAATTCCTCCTCTCTCATGAGGGGAGGTTAGGAGGGGTGTGGATTTTTTTGACGAAATCCAACCCTCCCTACTCAACCCCTCAACTCATCGGGCTTAAATCCCTGTGAAGGGAGGGGCAAAGGTGAGCTTCCATGAAACGCTTAATATTTATTTCGAACTGGTTTTATCTGTTTTTTCTCTGCCTGTGGACGGGAGGCATGTTCCTGCTCGGTATTCTGGTGGAAATCATGGTGCGCATTAACCTGAAAGACCAGCCACAAGTCGCCAGCACGATCATGAACAAGATCATGGATGTTTTTAATATCCATATCATTTATACCTGCATCGTGTTTATGGTTGTGGCCGAGGTGATCAAGTTTCTGGTGGCTAAATACAGTTCTTGCGGTTACGAGCCGCAAAGGGTGACCAAACGTAAATACACCCGGGAGGTATGTCTTGCGGTTATGATCGTTCTGGCATTGTATATGGGTGATGTTCTCAGGCCCGAGATGCATGCGATGGATGAGCTTAAAAAAGCCAACCCCGCTGACCAGAAACTGCAAATCCAGTTTGACCGTTATCATTCCCGGTTGACCTGGCTCTATACGGTGAATATGATCCTGGGCTTGACGTTGTTTTATATTAGCGGCAAAGAGATGGCGCGTTTTCCCACTAGGCCAGCGTGACGCTGGACCCAGAGGGCAATAGCTTTATCGGGTGAGCAAAGAGTGGTCTTGGCTTAATGGGCAATAGCGCCCCCTCAAGCCGAGAGAATGAATGTTTAACCCCCCTGACAAGGGGGTTTGAGGGAGACCTTTGCATAAGTCGTCATTGCGAACAAAGTGAAGCAATCCAGCGAAACTCTGGATCGCCACGTCGCTTTGCGACTCGCGATGACGATCTTGTGAAGCTTGATCTGTTATGTTTAAGGGCTAGGATGAAAAACATCGACTTATGCAAAGGTCTCGGTTTGAGGGGGTTGTTTTTTTTATGCTGCAGAAATTCCCTATGTTTCTTAAACGAATCCTGTCATATAGCGCATTTTTTCTTTGTCTCACCGTGTGCGTGGTTTCATCGTTCGCGGATCAGTCAAAGCTTGACCGACAACAGTATGACCCTACATATAAAAAGCCCGAGCACCTTGAGCAGCTCCGTGCCGCTGACCAGCCGGATAGCGCAGATGCTTCGGATATGGCCTATATTCGCGGGGGCAAGTTTGTCCGGGGTTCTAATTTTGAACAGAACAAAGCGGCATATAAAAGGTGTAAAAAGTTTGATAAATCCTGCAAACTCTGGTGGTTTTCTGATGAATACCCGCTGAAACTGGTCGCACTGAAAACTTATTTGATAGACATCTACGAAGTCAGCAATCAAAAATACCTGGAGTTTGTGCAGGCGACCGGGCACCCTCCTGCTCTGGATGCGGACTGTACCTCCGATGCCTGCAAGCAAGGAAATTTATGGAAAGGGAATTCTTTTTCGATCGTTATCCGCCGCCAGCCTGTCACACAGGTGAACTGGTATGATGCCGAAGCCTACTGCAAGTGGAAAGGTAAACGGTTGCCCACCGAAGCAGAGTGGGAAAAGGCCGCCCGCGGTCCAAGTGGAAGCATGTACCCGTGGGGAAACGGTTCGCCCAAGGGCAGGGCTACCTACAAGCGAAAATGGAGAGGGATCTATACCCTGAGCAGTGTTGGCATCTACCCAGGTGGAGTTTCTGTTTATGGGGTGCATGATATGGCGGGCAATGTCTGGGAATGGGTGAGCGACTGGTATAGCCGTACCTATTACAGGCAGGGAACCAAAAAAAATCCCCAGGGTTGGGAGGACGGGAAGTATAAATCGCTTCGCGGCGGGTCCTGGGTCAATAATTCGGATACTCTCAGGAGTGCTTTTCGCCGGTGGAGTCAGCCCGATGTCAAGTTTAACGATACGGGTTTTCGTTGCGCCCGGTCTGTAGCCCCTGAAACAAAAGATAACTGATGACTGATAAACCAAAACGATCGGATGAGTTGACCGACCGGGAACGCGAGTTGTTAAAACCCTATGTCTCGGATGTGAATGCCAATGTGTTTGCGCTCGAAAACCTGAACCCGGAAGTGATCGGCGGGGCGCTGGCTCGTTATAGCCGGGCACCCACAGGATTCAAGGAAACGGTGGTGCGCGAATTTCTCAACCCGGATGGCACTCCCAACGATGTCAAAGGTTCCCAGATGATCGACCGGGTGGTCAATAAATTCGGCGACGAATCGGTGGCGGAACTGGCTGTTGCTCCTCTATGTATAGAAGAAATCTCCAACCTGATGACCAAGGTCATCGAGGATTGCCGGATTGGCGGTTCGCCCATTGAAGAGTCGACCCGCTATGTTCTTTACGATGCCAAAAAGAACGGGGGTTGGCGTTATGTGTGCCCGGATAATATCAAAGAGTCCGGGCTCGGTGATGCTTTTGTGGCGAATATGGATTTTGTTTTTGCAACGTATGCGCAGATGGTGGAACCCATGCAGGCGTTGTTTCGCAAGCGTCTGACTTCAGACGCGTTTGAGATCGAAGTGGAGCGCGATGGCAAGATTCAAAAGGCCGGGCTGAAATCTCTGCAAGGCGAGAACGAAATCAAGGCGCATCGTATCGCCTACGGTTTCACCATCCGCAGTGCGGCCTGCGATGTGATTCGCTGTATCCTGCCTGCCTGCACCCAGGCCAATGTCGGCTTGGTGGGCAACGGGCGCTATTACTCCGGCCTGATCAGCAAACTGTTGTCGCACGATTTAACCGAAGCGCATACGCTTGCCGAGGCGATTCGAAAAGCTCTCAATACCCAGATCCCCACATTCATCAAACGGGCAAAACGCAACCCGTACAGGATAGAAAACCGCGATAAAATGCGGCAACTGTGCCGGGAGCTTTTTGCATCGGTCTCAATCGAAACAGCGGCGGAGGTGCAATTGCTCGAGGACAGCGACCCACAGATCGACCTGCTGGCCAATATGATTTTTCCTTATGTCCGGCACTCCTCTTGCCAGATTCGCGCAATTGTGCGCTCCTTGTCGGACGAACGCAAAAAGCAGATCCTGGCGACCTATATCGGGTCGCGACAGAGCAAACGCGACCGCCCTGGCAGGGCGTTGGAGCATGGCTATCCCATTCAATTTGATATTCTTGCCGGGTTCGCCGAATACCGCGACCTGCAACGCCACCGCATGCTCACCCAGCAAAGGCAGGATTTAGGCATCGACCTGGGTTATTCCGTGCCTGAGGAAATTGATGAAATCGGCATGAGCCAAAAGGTGCAGGAATGTTTCGAGCGTACCGAGTCTCTGCATCGCGATTTAAAACAGGCGGGCATGGAGCAAGAAGCGCAATATGCCACCTTGTTCAACCATTTCATCCGCTGGAATATGGGTATGAATCTCAGGGAACTGGGGCACTTTGCCGAACTGCGTACCCAGAAAGCCGGGCACCCCAAATATCGGCGTACGGCGCAAACCATGGCCCGTCTCTACCTCAAACGCCATCCGCAGATGGAACCGGTCCTGCAATTTGTCGATTACAACGACTACGATGGCGGCATCACCCGTGCGGATCAGGAAGCCCGCACAGCCCGCAAAAGTCTCGCCACAAACCTCTTTGATAACGAAGACGGCTAGCCCGGATATTGCACGAGTAAAAAGTTTGACAACAGGAACTGCAACTCGGGTAAGGACAAGCGGCTATTTTTGAAGTATTTTCTAGCGTACAAAGTGTACCTAAAAAAACGGCGTTCTGTTTTTAGGCAGAAAAGGCAAATCCTCCCAACCCCCTTCGTAGAAGGGGGAGCTTCAATGG
>CAZEBI010000015.1:0-27568 GCA_964510355.1 uncultured Nitrospina sp.
GTTTCTTTGATCTTTTGCAGGAGAAGGTCCATCGTATCATGGATGCCCATCGGGAGCAAAACTTTTCTCAATAACCATACACGCTGGAGGTCTTCCTCGGGGAGCAAAAGCTCTTCCTTGCGGGTTCCTGATTTGTTGATGTCGATGGAGGGAAAAGTTCTCTTGTCTGCCAATTTGCGATCGAGAACGATTTCCAGATTACCCGTCCCCTTGAACTCCTCAAAAATAACATCGTCCATGCGACTTCCCGTATCGATGAGTGCCGTAGCAAGGATGGTCAGGCTTCCTCCTTCTTCCAGATTCCTGGCAGCACCAAAAAATCGCTTGGGCCTTTGCAGGGCATTGGAATCCACACCGCCCGACAACACCTTTCCGCTGGGAGGAACAATAGCATTATAAGCCCTGGCTAGACGCGTAATACTATCCAGAAGGATCACCACATCCCGTTTATGCTCAACCAGACGTTTGGCCTTTTCAATCACCATTTCTGCAACCTGCACATGCCTTTGTGCCGGCTCGTCAAAGGTGGAACTTATGACCTCGCCCTTAACAGAACGTTCCATATCGGTCACTTCTTCCGGACGCTCGTCAATGAGCAAAACGATCAACGCAATTTCCGGATAATTCGTGCTGACGCTGTTGGCAATAGATTGCAACAACATGGTTTTCCCGGTTCTGGGCGGGGCCACAATCAACCCACGCTGGCCCTTGCCGATGGGGGTCATCAGATCCATCACCCGGGCACTGTAATCCTTGCCACCCGGTGTCTCCAGTCTAATCCGCTCTTCGGGATACAACGGTGTCAGGTTGTCGAATAAAATTTTATCTTTGGTCTTTTCCGGGTTCTCAAAATTGATCGCCTCCACCTTCAGCAGAGCAAAATAACGCTCACTGTCTTTGGGCGGACGAATCTGCCCGGAAATGGTGTCGCCTGTGCGCATATCAAACTTGCGAATCTGGGACGGTGACACATAAATATCATCCGGGCCCGGAAGATAATTATAGGTCGGTGCCCGCAAAAAACCGAACCCGTCAGGGAGAATCTCTAACACCCCCTGACCAAACATCAGGCCGTCCTTTTCGGTCTTGGCTTCCAGGATTCTGAAAATCAGATCCTGCTTTCTCAGCCCGCTGTGACCTTGGATCTTCAGATCCTTGGCAATATTAGTGAGTTCGGATATGGTTTTAGACTTGAGTTCTTCTATGTTCATCTGGGTCATGGTTTGTAGCTTCTTTGAGGGGAGATTTGCTCTCGTAAATGTCGCGCCCTTGGAGTGGAGCTCAGGTTCAAAGACGGAAAAGATTCGATAATAGTTTTATATATTGTGAGTTTGCTCTATTTGATTAACGGCGAAAACACGAAAAAAATTAGCTGGATAATTGATTGGTTCTACAAGGGATTTTTGTCTTGGGAGCTTTTCAGCTAAATCACTCTATCGAGTTCTCCTCCTTTTGTCAACTTCTTTTATCCTTTTTCCAGCCCCAGGTGCATGGCAGGCACCAAGACAAAAACCCGTACCGGGCTTTTCACGCTCATTAATTTCGTTCTTTATTCGCTAAAGAGGGGAAGAGGATGAAGCCAGGAAAATTTGCCTGATCGCTTCTGCGGAGGATTGGTCGGGGTTGAGGCGCAGACTTAAGCTCAGATGTTTGCGGCCCAACTCGGGCCGGTCGGTTCGTTCCGTATAAAACATACCTAGAATATACTGATAGTGAGCCGATTCAGGTTCGAGGTCTACCGCCTTTTGATAAGCCTTGAACGCCCCATCCGAATCACCCGCCTTATCCAGGAAAACAGCCCGGTTAAAATATGCCAACGCATAACCGGGGTCTCGCTCCAGAGCCTGATTCAATAACCCAAGACTTTCTTTTATCCGATTTCGGTCTCCCAGAAAAACAGCCAGATGCGTGTAGTATTTGGGCCTTTCCAGATTCTTCTGCAACAACTCCCTATAAAGAGATTCCGCCTGGTCCCACTCCTCCTGCTCCGCATAAATATGGGCTAAATAGAGAAGGGCCATATTATTTTCGGGGTCCAGAGTTTTGGCTTGCCGCAATATTTTCAGCGCCCGGCTTGGCTCCCCTCTACCCCAATACGAAAGCCCGAGAAACATCATCGAACGGGTGTGGTGCGAATTTTTTGTAACACTGTCCTGCCACAAATGAAAATCATCCTTATAAACAGGGTTCCTGCTGATACTCAAGATGCTGAATATTAAAATGACCGCCAGAGTTCCCTTTAAAAAATACCTCGATGTCATTGTAGCAAGGGCGATCATGAGCCCGATGCCAGGAATATAAAGAAAACGATCGGCCATCATTTGTGGGAAAGGAATGATGTGGGAAACCGGAAGCAATGCAATGAGAAACCAAAGCAAACCAAAAAACACCACTCTCTGGTTTGAGTAGCTCCATCGAACCAGCCCTATATAACCGGCTATCACAAGTAGCGAAATCAGAACCTGTGGCGCCATCAAACTTTTATAAACCTGATCGGGGTACCAGATATTCAAATTGATAGGAAACAATATTTTTATTAGGTACTCCTTGAAGACCACCATCATGCTGAAAACCGTATTGACAGGATTGTGGTCCGGGTGATCGCGTAATGTGCCCCCACTCGCATGCGACAACAGGGTCAGTATGGCGATCCCCAGAGAAATCAAAAAATAGGAAACCTTGTCTGCCAGAATGTTTTTGATATGTTTGTTTGTAAACGAAACATCGTAAAGGATCAGCAAAAGAGGAAGAATCACTACCGAAGTTTTTGCGAGACCCGCCAGCAAAAATAAAAACAGCGAAAGAAAACGCGTTCCCCCGCGTAGATAGGTCAGAAACGAAAAAGAAAAAAAGAAAAAAGATAACAGGTTTTTACGCTCTGAAATCCAGGCCACACTTTCCACATGCAACGGATGCACCAAAAAAAGCAAAGAAGCCCATAAAGCGACCTTCCCCGAGTTGGCGATCCGAAGAACCAATTGGTAAACCAAAAGGGAGTTCACAAAATGCAGCAGGGTATTGGAAAAATGATATCCGGCAGGGTTCAAGCCATAAAGCCAATAATCAAAACTCAGGGAAAGCAGGGTTAAGGGAAGATAGTCCCACACATAAAATGAGGAAAACATATTCCACAACCCCTGGCTGTCCAGAACCTTTATCAAATAGTTTTTGACGATATAATGCTGATCATCGAACACAAAACCATTTTTCAGGGAATTGAAATAGATCAGCCCCGTTAAGGCCAGAAACAGGCTGACCCGAAAAGCGCGGTGAACAAAAGCTGTGTTTGCTAAAATCGGCAACATGAGTGGCTGTTTAGAATAGTGTACACATGATATTCTACCGCAGTTTTCGTGAGCCTGTTATAATCCTCTTCATTAGCTTTCACCCTTTCAGAGCATGAGGACTAATGAGGGGGGATATTACATATGCCCCGGGTATCACGCTGGTGGTGGTTGACTCTGTGGGGGCAGGCAGGCAAAATAACCGTTGACAGTATCTTCTAAAAAAAATCAGATTCGTTTTTCTCCATTATTCCATTCTTAATCCAGCAAGGAACTATTCATGACAAAGAGCAAACGAGATGATACCCACCAATGCGAAAAATGCCTTCCAGCTTATTGCTGTAACTATTTTGCGTTTGGAATTGATGAGCCCGAAGACCGGCGAGATTATGAAAGTTTGTTGTGGAAGATCGCGCACGAAAACGTTTCGTTTTATATCTATCGAAAAGACTGGTACATCATGATCCACAGTCGGTGCAATTTTTTATTGCCGGACAACAAATGCGCCATCTACGAACACCGACCTTATATGTGCCGCGAACACAGCACAGAGTCGTGCGAATACACCGGTGATGACTACGGCTTCACCGAGCACTTCAAGAGTTACGACGATCTTTTGATTTATATCAAGGAAACTACGAACTTCAGGTTCAAACAGGAAGTGACAGGAGTGCCCAAAAACTGTCCGTAGGTTTTAAAACCTCCACTCTCAAACAGAGAGCTTTGTGTAAGTCCGAGATTCTTCGTCACCTTGTTCCTCAGAATGACAAAATGGTCTTTTATTGTCATGCTGAGCTTGTCGAAGCATCGCGCCTTTCTGTCTTATCGACTTGTGCAAAACACTCCCCCTCAAGAGAGACCTTTGCATAAGTCGTCTTTGCGAACAAAGTGAAGCAATCCAGCGAAACTCTGGATCGCCACGCCGCTTTGCGACTCGCGATGACGATCTGGTGAAGCTTGATCTGTTATGTTTAAGGGCTAGGATGAAAAACATCGGGTTATGCAAAGCACTCCCCCCTCAAAACAAGAGAGGCAACGAGGTTTTCTCTGCCAGGAAAGCCATTGACAGTCGGGTCCAGCATCACGCTGGCCCGCCTACTTATCTTTCGGCTTGTCTTTTTTTGGGGGAGATTTTTCTTTGGAGTCGGATTTCTCTTTATCTGCCGGAGCTTTGGCTTTTTTAGGTGCCGCGTCTTTTGCTTTAGGCTCGGCTTTCTTTGTCACTTTCGGCTTGCTGTCTTTCGCTGCCTTTTTCGGCGCAGTTTTTTCTACTGCTTTTTCCTCGCCATCACGGTCTACCAGTTCGATAAAAACCATGGGAGCATCATCGCCTTTGCGATTGCCAATGCGAATAATCCGGGTATATCCACCGGGTCGATTGGCATACCGTTCCGCAAGCGGACCAAACACCTTTTGCACGATTTCTTTGGCAGGAGCCAGCTTGAAAGCCTGACGGCGTGCGTGAAGCGTGCCTTTTTTACCCAGGGTGATTGTTTTTTCCACCTTGCCCCGCAGTTCTTTAGCTTTCGCTAAAGTGGTGCTGATGCGCTCCCTTTGAATAAGAGCCTGAACAAGGTTTCGGAACAATGCTTTCCTGTGTGCCGAGGTCCGTCCGAATTTTCTACCTGCTTTTAAATGCCGCATGGCTGTTTATCACTCCTGTTATGACTTCACCGAGCAAAGACCGTTCTCTTTAAAGCTCGACTTCCGTATCATTTTTTCCTTTTAGGCCAGACTGATCTCTACTAAATCTCGCCGTCTGTATCGATTTCTTTTTTCTTTTGGGCCAGACTGATCTGTTTGAGGTCTTCTTCATCGACTTTCATTCCCAGATGAAGACCCATGTCTTCCAAAATTTCCTTAATTTCATTCAGCGATTTTCGACCGAAGTTTCTGGTTTTCAACATTTCACCATCGGTTTTTTGCACCAGTTCGGCAATGGTCTGGATATTGGCATTTTTAAGACAGTTGTAGGAGCGCACAGACAGTTCAAGCTCTTCCACACACTTGGCCATATTTGCCAGCATCTTCTGTTTTTTCTCATCCACCTGGGGTTGTACCGGCTCCGGCTCTTCATCAAAATTGATAAAGATCTGCATATGATCCTTAACAATCTTGGCGGCATGAGCCACCGCATCTTCAGGTGTGATACCCCCATTGGTCCATAGTTCCATGACCAGAGCATCAAAATCCGTGGATTGCCCAACCCGAGTATTTTCAACATGATAGGTGATCTTTTTGATCGGAGAAAAAATGGAATCCATAGGAATCATTTGCACAGATTCATTCTCAATATTGTGCTTGTCGGCAGGAACATAGCCCCGGCCTTTTCTCACGATCATTTCTATTTCCACTTCACCACTCTTGTCAATGGTAAGAATGGGAAGATCCGGGTTCAGCACCACCACATCCGGGTCAGCCGTGATATCTTTGGCGCATACGGTTCCAGGACTCGAGACTTTGATATAAATCCGCTTAGAGTCCGCCTCACCGGTCAGTTGGAGATTGACCTGTTTGAGATTAAGAATGATCTCGGTAACATCCTCAACCACTCCGGGGATGGAAGAGAACTCATGAAAGATTCCCTCAAACTTTACGGCCACAATGGCAGCCCCTTCAATGGAAGACAACAGCATCCTTCGCAAGGAGTTGCCAATGGTCACTCCGTATCCACGCTCGAAAGGACCTGCGCTGAGCTTACCGTAATACTCCGATTTATTTTTCTTATCAAACTCTAACCGCTTGGGTTTAACGATTCCTTGGGCTGTGAACATGAAGCCTCCGACCTCTTGATTAGGGCAGTTTCTAATTAGTTTGTTTGAACGACCAAAATCCTGTTAACGCGAGTAAAGCTCAACGATCAGCTGTTCCTCAATTGGCATAGTTACATGCTCTCTTGTAGGCAAAGCCTGAACAATACCCTGCTTGCTATCTGCGTCAAATGACAGCCAGTCCGGCAGGGTTTTTGCCTGAATATTCTCTATCGCGTTTTTAACGGGAGCTTTCTTCAGCTTATTGGGGTTCTGAGCTATGGTGTCTCCCTGCCCAAGAATATAAGATGGAATATCCACCTTTTTTCCATTGACAGTAAAGTGGCTATGCGTGACCAACTGGCGGGCCGCGCTCCTGGAGGGAGCCAGTCCCATCCTGAAAATAACATTATCCAACCGCAATTCTAAATTTCGCAGGAGGTTGTCGCCTGTAACACCTTTTTTCTTATCTGCTGCATGAAAATAATTACGGAACTGCTTTTCCAGCAAGCCGTAAATTCGCTTCACCTTTTGCTTTTCACGAAGCTGACTTCCATATTCCGAGAACTTCTTCCTGCCCTGACCATGTTGACCAGGCGGATATGCCCTTTTTTCAATAGCGCATTTTGCCGTCTCGCAACGGGAACCTTTTAAATATAATTTTATGCCTTCTCGCCGACAAAGTCGGCAAACAGAACCTGTATACCTAGCCAAATCCAGCTTCTCCTTTCGGTATTATAGGGAGCCCCTATTTATTAGCTAATTTTATCTACAACAGCGTCCCTATTTTACAGGAGCCGCTCATAAACAAAAGCAATGGATGCCCGACTAAACCCTACGACGTTTTCTTGGTCGACATCCATTGTGAGGAATCGGAGTCTTGTCACGAATGACAAGGATTTCCATTCCAGCGGCTTGCAAGGATCGTATTGCGGACTCTCGCCCTGACCCGGGCCCCTTAATGTGAACTTCCAGCTTTCTCATCCCCATATCCCGCGCTTTGACAGCAGCTTTGTCGGCTGCTACCTGCGCCGCAAACGGAGTACTTTTTCTTGAGCCTTTAAAACCCTGAGCGCCGGCACTGGCCCAGGACACCACATTCCCGGACATGTCCGAGATGGTGATGATTGTATTATTGAACGTGGCCTGAATATGGGCCACCCCTACTTCAGGGGCTGTCTTTTGCTTTTTTTTACCGCCTTTGGGTGATTTTTTGTCCATTACTTTTCAGTCCTTATTTTTTTGATCGTGCGCCTACGGTTTTCTTCGGGCCTTTTCGGGTTCGGGCATTGGTATGTGTCCTCTGCCCCCGGACCGGCAGTCCTCGACGATGGCGAAGCCCTCTGTAGGCTCCAATATCCATCAGCCGTTTTATGTTCATGGTGATACTCCGCCTCAAGTCACCTTCCACTTCATAGTCTTTATCTACAACACTACGGATTCGGGTCACCTCTTCTTCAGTCAAGTCTTTCATCCTGACGGCTTCCCCGACCTGAGCTTTAGTCAGGATGTCCCGGGAAAGGGTAGGGCCCACGCCATATATGTAGGTCAAGGCAATTATCGCTTGTTTATCCTTGGGAAGATCTACGCCCGCTATTCTTGCCACTGCTTCTCCTTTGGGAAATTAACCCTGCCGTTGTTTATGCTTGGGGTTCTCGCAAATAACCCGCACGACTCCACGACGGCGAATTACCTTACATTTATTACAAATCGGCTTGACCGATGACCTGACTTTCATGATTGCTTCCTCTTTTATTTATACCGATAGGTGATCCGTCCCCGGGTCAGGTCGTAAGGCGAAAGCTGTACTTTCACCTTGTCACCGGACAGGATGCGGATAAAATGCATACGCATTTTCCCGGATATATGGGCCAGCACCTTGTGACCATTTTCCAGTTCCACCCGGAACATTGCATTCGGCAACGGTTCGAGTATGGTGCCTTCTACTTCTATCGCATCTTCTTTAGACATCTGTCAGTCACCGCACCATTTCGCAAACACGGGAAAAAATCTCTTCGGCAGACCCTCTTGCTACCACCGCTTTCAAATTTCCCTGCTTCTTATAAAACTCCTTCAAGGGAGCTGTTGACTCTTGATAAACATCGAGCCGCTTTAAAATCGTTTCTTTATTGTCATCCTGTCTCTGGGCCAGAATACCACCACAACCATCACAAACTCCCGTCACTTTTGGCGGCCGGGACTCCTGATGAAACATGGCTCCGCAATCCGGGCAGGTGCTTCGCCCCGCCAATCGGTCTATCACCTCTTTGGCATCGACTTCCAGATCCACCACCGTGTCAATCGCCAAGCCCATTTCGGTCAATGTTTCCGAAAGCTTTTCGGCCTGGACCATCGTCCGGGGGAAACCATCCAGAATGAACCCGGTTGCACAATCGGATTGTTTGATGCGTTCCCGGATCAAGCCGATGACCACATCATCTGGAACCAACTGACCCGCATCCATAAACGACTGCGCCTGAATGCCCAACTCCGTATTATCCTTAACCGCCTGCCTCAAAATATCTCCGGTAGATATTTGCGGAACCTGAAATTTTTCTTTCAGCATTTTAGCCTGGGTCCCTTTTCCGGCTCCCGGCGGCCCTAAAAGAATTAATCTCATCAATCAGCCTCGTCGGCTTTTCAATCGCCCCTTTTTAATAAAGCCATCGTAATTTCTCATGACTAGATGGGACTCGATTTGCTGCATGGTATCCAACGAAACACCCACAATAATCAACAGGCTCGTGCCACCAAAATAAAACGGGATATTGAAGTACTTTATCAAATAATCCGGCAAAATACAGACTAAAGAAAGATAAGCCGCCCCATAAAAAGTAATTCTCGAAAGAATCGTGTCAATATATTCAGAAGTTTTGGCTCCCGGCCGGATTCCCGGCACATATCCGCCATGCTTCTTCAAGTTGTCCGACACATCAACCGGGTTGAAAATGACAGCCGTATAAAAATAACAAAAGAAGAATATGGCTCCCACAAAAATCATGCTGTAGACGATGGTCCCCGGGGTCAACATCGCCGAAATCGCCTGCATCCAGGGGTGACTGATAAACTGGGCAATGGTCGCCGGAAACATAATGATGGATGAAGCAAAAATCGGCGGAATAACTCCCGACGTATTGACCTTCAAAGGCAAATGCGTTGCCTGCCCGCCCATCATTTTCCGACCCACCACACGCTTGGCATATTGGATCGGAATCCTGCGTTGCCCCCCTTCCGTAAAAACGATAACACCAACCACCGTAATCATCAGCACCAGAAGGAACAACATAAGAAGCACCGACATTTCGCCGGTCCCCATCAAATCGAGCGACTGAAAAATTGCCGCTGGAGTTCCGGCAACAATTCCGGAAAAAATAATCAGGGAAATTCCATTCCCGATGCCCCGCTCGGTAATCTGCTCGCCAAGCCACATCAAAAAACAGGTTCCCGCCGTCAGAGTCAGAACCGTCATCATGCGGAACGACCAACCCGGATCAGGAACAATGAGGCCCCCGCCCGGACTTTTCATGGCTTCGAGCCCTACAGCGATCCCAGAACCCTGGACCAGGCTCAGCACCACCGTTCCGTAGCGAGTGTACTGCGTGATCTTTTTTTGTCCCTGCTCCCCTTCTTTTTTCAACCGCGCCAGATAGGGAGAAACAATCGTCATCAACTGCAAGATGATCGACGAACTGATATAGGGCATGATGCCCAGCGCAAATATCGTCAACCGGCTCAACGCACCACCGGAAAACATATCAAAAAATCCCAGGATGGTTCCCTGAGCCCTGGCAAACAGCTCTGCCAATGCTACGGAGTTGATCCCCGGAGTCGGAATATGCGCACCAATCCGATAAACCACCAAAAGCGCAAGCGTAAAAAGAATCCGCTTTTTCAGTTCGGGAACACGAAAGATATTGCCAATCATTTAGAGGCTAACAACCTTTCCGCCGGATTTTTCAATTTTGGCCTGCGCCGATGCGCTGAATTTATGCGCATGAACATTCATCGATTCCGTCAGCTCGCCGCATCCCAAAATTTTCACCGCTCCGGTTTTTTTGATCAGCCCTTTTTCCCGCATCACTTCCGGGGTCACAGGGTCTGCTCCGGCACAGCGAACCAAATCAGTCACATTGACAATTTCATACTCTTTCTTAAAGATATTGGTGAAACCTCGCTTGGGCAACCTTCTGTGCAGCGGCATTTGCCCACCCTCAAACCAAGGGTGCGGACTTCCACCGGACCGACTTTTCTGCCCCTTCTGACCCCTGCCAGAAGTTTTTCCCGTTCCAGAGCCAATACCGCGACCTACCCGCTTGCGGCTTTGCCTGGGCGGTCCTTTTAAATTTGATAATTGCAACATTCCTAAGTCCTCAGTCTGAAAAATTCGGGGCTATCATTTCCCGCGCATGCGGGCACATTCTTTTGCATCACGCAGACCCATCAACCCTTCAATGGTTGCCTTGACTACGTTATGCGGGTTATTGGTGCGCAAACATTTGGTCAAAATATCGCGAACCCCCACTGCCTCCAGTACGGCCCGGACAGCGCCACCCGCAATCAAACCTGTTCCCTTGGAAGCCGGCCTCATCAATACTCGGCCCGCCCCATAAGCGCCTATGACCTCATGCGGAATAGAAGTACCTTCCAGGCTCACCGACACCAGACTTTTTTTAGCTTTCTCCACACCTTTACGTATCGCTTCGGGCACTTCATTGGCCTTACCCAAACCCCAGCCCACTTTGCCGTCCCGGTTACCAACTACCACCAGCGCACTGAAGCTGAAACGGCGACCCCCCTTTACAACCTTGGCCACACGGTTGATCTTGACAACCTTATCAACAAAATCTGTGGGTTTTTCCTGGTCCCTATGTCGCAACGCTTCCTCCCGCGTGATGAATTAAAATTTTATTCCCTTTTCCCGCACCGCATCGGCCAAAGCCTTGACGCGACCGGCAAACAGAAACCCGTTTCGGTCGTAATAAACTTCTTTAATACCTTTGGCCGCCGCCGCCTCACCGATCAGAGAACCGACTAGCGTTGCCGCCTCAAGGTTTCCCCCTGTCTTCATCTGCTCGGTGAAATTTTTCGAAAGCGACGACATGGCTACAAGGGTTTTGCCCTCACTGTCATCGACAATCTGCGCGTATATATGCTTGGTGCTTCGGAATACCGTCAACCGAGGTCGGCTCGTTTGTTTCTGCACTTTGAGCTTAACCCTTCTTTTTCTTTGTATCCGAAGTCGTTCTCGTTCAGAAGTTTTCATTGGTTTATCCTTTACCTGCTGCTGCCTTACCGGCTTTTCTACGAATTCTTTCCGTGGAGTACATGACCCCTTTTCCCTTATAAGGCTCCGGCGGACGAAAGCTACGGATCTCCGCGGCGGTCTGCCCAACCACTTCCTTATTGGCTCCCTTTACTACGATCGTATTTTTCTTAGCGTCCACTTCAAACTCAATGCCGGCAGGAGCCGGATAGTCGATCGCATGCGAGTGCCCAAGGTTTAACACCAGGTCTTTGCCTTTGAGCGCCACCTTATAACCCACGCCTACAATATTGAGCTGCTTGGAGTAGCCTTCGGTAACCCCCACAACCATATTGCTGACCAGAGTACGCGTCAACCCATGCAGGGAACGGTCCAGCCTGCCATCAGTGGGTCGAGTCACCCGCACTTCGCCATCTTGAAACTCAACCTTCATATTGGGATGCAAATCGCGCTGCAATTGACCCTTAGGCCCTTTTACCGTCACGCTTGATCCATTGATTTTTAACTCTACCCCTGAGGGAACCTTAACAGGTTGTTTTCCAATTCGAGACATATTAACGCTTCTGATATAATCCAGGTTTCATCGTCCCATACTAGGGCGCAAAACCTGTGATTGGTTTCAATATAATTTAATTACTTCCTAAAAAATCTAAATCCCACAAATGGGTTTTATTCCCCGTGGCTTGCTACGGCTTTTAAAATACACTTCACTTAGGATACTCCGTCCGCTTGCGGCGAAGCTGTTCACTCCGGGCTTTACCAGATATGACCCAGCACTTCTCCACCAACCCCTTTTTCTCTGCATTCATGGTCGGTCATCACCCCTGACGAGGTCGACAAAATAGCCATCCCCAGCCCATTAAGAACTCGGGGAATCTCGTCACGCTTGACATAACTACGTCGTCCGGGCTTGCTTATCCGTTTGATCCCCCGAATTACCGGCTGATCACCCTCGTACTTCAGGTATACCCGGATAACACCTTGCAAGCCATCCTCATAAATACGGAAGCTTTTAATATAACCCTCCGCCTTCAATATCTCCACGATACGGGCCTTCATTTTCGAACCGGGGACATCTATCCGCGGGTGCCTGACCATCAACCCGTTTCGAATACGGGTAAACAGGTCTGCAATGGGATCGGTCATCATAGCGCAACTAAACTCCCAAAAAAATAATTATGAACATCTCCATTTATCAGAGATACCCTTACAAACTACCAGCTCGCCTTGGTAACACCCGGGATTTCACCGCGTAAAGCTCTTTCCCGAAAACAAATCCGGCATATGCCGAACTTACGGATAAAGGCTCGCGGCCTGCCGCAGACATTACACCGGCTATACTGGCGTACTTTAAATTTCTGTTGCCGCTTTTGCTTGGCGACCAATGCTTTCTTTGCCATATCCTTTTACTTTCTGATAGGAAGACCCATGTGGGCCAATAAACACCGGCCCTGCTCATCATTTTGAGCCGTAGTGGTGATCGTTATGTTCATGCCCTTGATCTTTTCAATTTTATCAAAATCGATCTCAGGAAAAATTAACTGCTCTTTAATTCCGATCGTGTAGTTACCTCGCCCATCAAACGCCTTGGGAGGCAACCCTCTAAAGTCACGAACCCTGGGGAGCGCAAACGATACCAATCGTTCATAAAACTCATACATCCTGTTTCCACGAAGAGTCACCTTAAGCCCGATCGGCACGCCCTCTCGCAATTTAAAATTGGAGATGGACTTTTTTGCCTTGGTCACTATGGGCTGTTGCCCGGTAATCACCTTCAACTGCTCAATACCAGACTCAATCAATTTGGAATTCTGCAGCGCTTCACCCAGCCCCATATTGACGGTAATCTTCGTCATCTTAGGAACCTGCATTACATTTTTCAGCCCCAATTCCTTCTGGATGGCCGGTTGGTGTTTCTCTAAATAAGCCTTCTTGAAATTTGTCATGCTCTATACCTTATCCAACACTTCGCCGGTTTTTACACAAACCCGGACTCGGTTTCCATCTTCCAGTTTTTTCAATTTGGTCCGCACACCCTTACCCAGCTTGTCGCTGACCAACAGAACATTGGAAATATGAATCTTAGCTTCTTTATCAACAATCCCGGCTTGCCGGGTTTTTCCATCGCCTTTCGTATGACGCTTAACCATATTGAGCCCTTCAATGGTCAGGCGCTGTTCTGCGGCAAAAATGGCGAGTATCTTGCCCTTCTTTCCCTTTTCTTTTCCGGAAATCACCTGGACAAGATCGTCCTTTTTCAGGTGAAGCTTGTAAGGGGCCTTTTTCACTACAGCACCTCCGGAGCAAGCGAAAGAATTTTCATATAACGCTTGGCGCGCAACTCACGGGCCACCGGGCCAAAAATACGGGTTCCCACCGGCTCTTGAGTATCCCCGATCAGGACTGCGGCATTGCTATCAAACTTGATATAAGTTCCGTTTGAGCGGCGAATCTCTTTACGCGTTCTCACCACCACAGCCTTTTTCACTTCACCCTTCTTAATACTGCTTTGTGGGTCGACCTCTTTAACAGCCACCACAATAACATCCCCAACCCGGGCATAACGGCGGCGAGACCCGCCCAGAACCTTGATACACTGAATCACCTTGGCTCCAGAATTATCCGCCACTTCCAAAACGGTTCGCAGTTGAATCATGACTCTTTACCCTCGCCTTTCTTGATGACTTCAATCAAACGCCAGCGCTTGGTTTTGCTCAAGGGCCGGGTTTCGCTGATACTGATAAAATCGCCCGGGCAACACTCATTCTTTTCATCGTGAGCGTTGTATTTACGCGTACTCTTGACCACCTTTTTAAACTTCGGGTGGGCAAACTTGCGCTCTACCTGCACAACCACGGTTTTATCCATCTTGTTACTCACCACAAGGCCCATGAGGGTTTTTCTTTTTGTCGTTTTCTGCAAAGGCTTTTCCTACTTCCTGTTTAATATTCGGGTCTTCTTTAAAGACCAAATTTATTTATCAGAACTTGCTTTATCTTCCTGCTCCGAAGAACTCTCTTCAGACGCACCAACCTCACGCTGAACTGTTTTCAACCGGGCAATATCTCTCCTGAGATGCCGCAGGCGACTGGGGTTTTCAATTTTCCCGGTAGCCAACTGAAACTTCAGGTTAAATATTTCCTGACCGATATCAACGATCTTCTCTTCGCGCTCTTTCTCGGAGAGGCCTCTAACTTCTTCAACTTTCATAATACGCTCATCACTTCTTCAGTTTAGAATTGCTTGACAACAAACCGGGTGGAAACCGACAACTTGTGCGCCGCCAGACGAAATGCCTCTCTGGCAATTTCTTCGGACACGCCTTCCATCTCATAAAGCATACGACCCGGTTTCACTACGGCCACCCAAAACTCCGGGTTGCCCTTACCCTTACCCATCCTTGTTTCCAACGGCTTCTTGGAAACAGGCTTATCGGGAAAAATTCTCAGCCAGATTTTACCACCACGCTTAACATGTCGAGTCATGGCAATACGAGCGGCCTCAATCTGCCGATTGGTGATACGCCCGCACTCCAACGCCTGCAATCCATAAGTACCAAAATCCAGAGACCCGCCTCGATAGGCAAAGCCACGCATCCTACCCTTATGGCGTTTTCTATACTTAACTCTTTTGGGCATCAACATGATGCGTTATCTCCAATCAACATTTGCAAGCATCTCCACTCGCAAAAACAATTTTCGTAAGAACCCTTGAGGGGAATAATCAACCCCGTAGCAGCCCGGCTTAAGATTTTTTTGCTGTCTTTCCCTCGGAAGCTTGCGGTAGCACCTGCTTAGAGGGAATGACATCCCCCTTATAAACCCACACCTTCACTCCGATAATACCGAAGGTGGTGCTGGATCTTGCCGTTCCATAATCGATGTCCGCCCTCAAAGTATGCAGAGGAACCCTGCCCTCTCGATACCATTCACTGCGGGCAATTTCTGCGCCACCTAGCCGACCCGAAACCCGGATCTTGATTCCCTTGGCTCCGAACCGCAATGCTGAGATCACACTCTTTTTCATTGCCCGGCGAAACGAAACTCTTTTTTCCAGTTGCAGGGCAATATTCTGCGCGATCAAAGGCGCATCCAGCTCAGCGCGACGCACTTCCTTGATATTGAGGTTGACCTGCTTGCCGGCCATGACCTTCTGCAACTCTGCTTTCAGCCTGTCTACCTCAAGGCCCTTTTTCCCAATAATGATTCCCGGACGCGCAGTGTGGATATTGATCCTGACGCGGTTTGCCGAGCGCTCAATCTCTACCCTGGAGATTCCCGCATGAGACAGGGTCTTGCATATATGCTGGCGCAGTTTCATGTCCTCAATCAACTGGTCTGAATACCCTTTCTTGGCGTACCAGTTAGATATCCAAGTCTTGTTGTATCCCAACCTGAACCCGTAAGGGTGAACTTTTTGACCCACGCTTTATCTCCTTAAGATTCTTTATCTTCCAATATCAAAGTAATATGACTGGTCTTCTTTTCAATCTTGGTCGCCATGCCTCGCGCTCGGCACATATTACGCTTCCAAGTCACGCCCTCATCCACCCGGACATTTTTCACAACCAGATCATCCACATCAAGAACCTTGTGGTTCTCCTCCGCATTAGCAATCGCGGATTTCAGTAATTTTTGAAACACTCCCGCCGCCCGCTTGCGGGTAAACGCGAGGATATTGATTGCATCGTTCACGGTTTTTCCGCGAATCAAGCCGGCAACCAACCGCGCCTTGCGCGGAGTCGTTCTCGTATGTCTGAGTAAAGCCCTAACTTCCATAATATCCTTAGCCTATTTAGCCATCGCTTTTTTGGTCTTGCCCCCGTGCGCTCTGAATGTGCGCGTGGGAGAAAACTCACCCAATTTATGCCCCACCATATTTTCCGTCACGAAAACCGGCAGGAATTTTTTACCATTGTGTACCGAGAAAGTATGCCCGACAAAATCAGGAGTGATCGTAGACCGGCGCGACCAGGTCTTACATACCTTCTTTTCATTCTTCCTGTTCATCTCGTCGACTTTTACCAACAGATGCGCATCAACGAACGGGCCTTTTTTTAATGATCGAGCCATACCAAAACCTCAGTTTACAAACTATCCGATTACAGGGTCTTTAAAAAATTAACTTTTAAAAACGCCCTTTATTTTCTCTTCTTACGGCTAAGAATAAACTTATTCGATGTCTTTTTAACATTACGGGTCTTCAACCCCTTAGCGCTCTGCCCCCAGGGGCTACATGGATGTCGACCGCCCGAAGACCGGCCTTCACCACCACCCATCGGGTGATCCACCGGGTTCATCGCCACCGCACGAACACGAGGCCTGCGCCCCATCCATCGCACACGACCCGCCTTGCCGATAGAAACATTCTCATGATCCGCATTACCCACCGTACCAATCGTTGCCCGGCAATTTTTATGAATCAGGCGAACTTCTCCTGACTTCAACTTGAGCGTTACATATTCCCCTTCTTTCGCCATCAGCTGAACCCCACTGCCGGCGCTGCGGGCAATCTGCGCACCTTTACCCGGGCGCATCTCTATATTATGTATCAGCGTGCCCTCAGGAATATCTGCAAGAGGCAAACAATTGCCAATACGAATTTCAGCCTTTTCCCCCGACATCAACACATCCCCCACATTCAACTTGGCGGGAGCGATGATATAACGCTTTTCTCCATCCGTATAAAACAACAAAGCGATGCGCGCGCTACGGTTCGGGTCGTATTCAATACCTGCAACCTTCGCCGAAATACCATCCTTGCGCCGCTTAAAATCGATAACACGGTATTGCTTACGATGCCCACCCCCGCGCCTTTTGGCGGTAATACGGCCATGGTTATTGCGTCCGCCTTTTCTCGCTATCGAGACGAGAAGGCTTTTCTCGGGGGTCGACTTGGTAACTTCATCGAAACCCGAAATGGTCATAGACCGTACACCGGGTGATCTGGGTTTTAGTTTCCTAATGGGCATGCCCGCTTACACTCCCTCAAAAGTTTCAATCTTATCGCCTTCTTTCAACTGAACCATTGCCTTCTTCCAGGTTTTCAGCTGACCCATGGTCTTGCCGAACCGTCTGCGCTTACCGCGCACAACCTGAGTGTTGACGTGAAGGACTTTTACACTAAAAATTTTCTGCACCGCTTCGCGAATCTGAATCTTGTTGGCCGCAGGGTTCACGCAAAACACAACCCAATTGCCCTCAGCCAGCATGTCGGTGCCCTTTTCCGTGACCAGCGGTTTTTCTATAATCTTGTACATATCCATCAGCTCAACCGCTCCTCAATTTTTTTAAGCGCATCGCTAGTACAAACAACCCGCTCATGCACCAGCAGATCAAAAACATTCAACCCCGCGACCGGAAGAACATCCACCTTCGGCAGATTACGCACCGCCAGTTGCAAGTTGGCATTTTTTTCTGCCACGATAAAAAGCGTTTTATCGGGAAGACCCATACCGGCCAACAAAGCCACGGCTTCTTTGGTCTTAGGGCTCGCAAGATCCAGCGAATCGACCACCGTAAACTTCTGCTCCTTGAGCCGGTCGGTCAGAACCACTTTGAGCGCGATCTTTTTGGACTTCTTGGAAAGCCCGAACGCATAACTCCTCGGGCCGGGACCAAAAACCGTCATCCCCCCCCGCCAAAGCGGTGAGCGGGTGTTGCCCGCACGCGCACGGCCCGTACCCTTCTGCCGCCACGGCTTCGCACCACTGCCATGCAACTCGCCCTTGTTCTGCTTGGTCGCCGCATTGCCTCCTCGACGAGCCGCCAATTGCATGGTCACATATCTTTGCACCAGCTCCTCACGGCCCTGGACTTCAAAGACATCCGGGGAAGCTTCTACCGTTCCCACTTTTTTATTCTTATTGTCTAAAATATCTAATTCCGGCATAACCCGAAAACTCGCTTCTTTAAGATTTAAGTACGCTGACGATTCCGCCATTAGCTCCGGGGACCGCCCCCTTGAGCAATATCACATTGTTTTCCGCGTCCACCCGAACCACTTTCAGGTTTTTCGTGTTAACATTTTTTCCACCCATCCTACCCGGCATACCTGTACCCTTGAACACTCGCCCAGGATAAGTATGCATTCCGATCGAACCGGTTCCGCGATAACTCTCGTGATGACCATGCGAAGCCGGCGCACCCCTGAAATTAAAGCGCTTGAAAACTCCGGCAAAACCCCGGCCCTTACTGACTCCTACGACTTCCACTTTATCGCCTTCGCTGAAAATATCGACTTTAAGCGGCTTACCAAGGGCATCGTCATCAACATCCTGCCCCCTGAACTCGCGCAGAATTCTCGCAGGCTCCACATTATGCTTGTCGTAAAACCCTTTTAGAGGTTTGGTGGTGTGCTTGGGCTTACGGGTTCCATATGCCAACATGAGAGCCTGATAGCCATCTTTTTCTTCGGTCCGCTTGAGAACCGGCACACAACGCTCCACCTGGATTACGGTAACCGGGACACAGTCCCCCTTATCCGTAAAAATCTGGGTCATTCCGACCTTTTTTCCAATTAACACGCTCATATTATTTTCACGTTAAAGCTTGATTTCAATATCAACGCCACCCGATAGATCCAGCTTCATCAGCGCATCTACGGTTTGCGGAGTGGGTTCGAGAATTTCAAGGATGCGTTTATGCGTTCGAATCTCGAACTGCTCGCGGGATTTTTTATCCACATGCGGGGAACGTAAAACCGTCCATCTGTTTTTCATTGTAGGCAAAGGAATCGGCCCCACCACCTTGGCCCCTGTGCGCCGGGTAGTTTCCACAATTTCCCCCACCGACCGGTCCAACAGTTTGTGGTCGTATGCCTTAAGCTTGATTTTTATTTTTTGGCTACTCATTATTCAGTAATCTCGCCAACAACTCCGGCTCCCACCGTACGACCACCTTCACGGATAGCAAACTTAAGCCCTTTATCCATTGCTACCGGTGTAATAAGCGTTATCTCCATCGCAACATTGTCTCCGGGCATGACCATCTCAACGCCGGCCGGCAAAGTCGCAACACCGGTCACATCTGTTGTCCTGAAATAAAACTGCGGACGGTAACCGTTAAAAAACGGAGTATGTCTTCCACCCTCTTCCTTAGTCAGGATATAAACTTCCGCCTTGAATTTAGTATGCGGAGTGATGGAGCCGGGTTTTGCCAGAACCTGTCCGCGCTCAATATCCTCACGCTTGGTTCCGCGCAACAAAATACCCACGTTCTCTCCAGCGCGCCCTTCATCGAGAAGTTTGCGGAACATCTCCACACCCGTCGCCGTAGTTTTTACAGTATCTCTAAACCCAACAATCTCGATTTCCTCGCCCACTTTAAGAATTCCTTGCTCAATACGCCCGGTCGCAACGGTTCCACGCCCGGAAATACTGAAGATATCTTCAATCGGCATCAGAAAGGGTTTGTCGACAGGTCGGTCTGGGACTGGGAAATAGTTATCGAGAGCATCCATCAATTCCCAGATACATTTCGTCTTCTCTTCATCATCCGGGTTTTCCAGCGCCTGCAGAGCACTACCACGGATCACCGGAACATCGTCTCCAGGATAATCGTATTTGCTCAACAATTCGCGCACTTCCATCTCAACAAGATCAAGAAGCTCATCGTCATCGACCATGTCGCATTTATTCATGAATACGCAGAGTTTCGGCACTCCAACCTGACGCGCCAAAAGAATATGCTCGCGAGTCTGCGGCATAGGGCCATCATTGGCCGAGATAACCAGAATCCCGCCGTCCATCTGCGCCGCACCCGTGATCATGTTTTTCACATAGTCGGCATGACCGGGACAATCAACATGCGCATAATGCCGCTTCTCAGTGTTGTACTCAACATGGGCAATAGCGATCGTGATTCCGCGCTCTCTTTCCTCAGGAGCCTTATCAATCTGATCAAAAGCGATTGTCTCAGCCAACCCCTTCTTGGACAAAACTTCCGTAATCGATGCAGTGAGGGTTGTTTTTCCATGGTCAACGTGACCAATGGTCCCCACGTTTATATGTGGTTTATCCCGGATAAATTTTTCTTTAGCCATGCTGGTTCACTCCGATAGTATTTTCAAATATATATTGTTTAAACTGCTGATTTCTCTTTAGACCCTGTGGCCTTGGCAATCAACTCTTCCGCAATCGCGGCAGGAACACCGTCATACTTGGCAAATTCCATCGAATAGTTTGCCCGCCCCTGGGTTGCTGACCGAAGGTCAGTGGAATACCCGAACATTCCTGACAGCGGAACTTCCGCCTGAATGACTTTGGCACCCGCACGATCCGCAAGATCTTTGATCTTGCCGCGCTTGGAATTGAGCTTGCCGATCACGTCCCCCATAAACTCTTCGGGTGTGACAACCTCGACATCCATAACCGGCTCCAGCAATTGCGGAGCCCCCTTCTTGCAAGCCTCCTGAAAAGCCATAGACCCACAAATTTTGAACGACATCTCAGAAGAATCAACATCATGATAGGACCCGTCGAGCAACGTCACCGAAATATCCACCGCCGGATACCCACACATTATGCCTCGAGCCATCGCCTCTACAACGCCCTTTTGCACAGCAGGAATAAATTCGCGCGGAATCGCACCGCCAACAATTTTATTGACGAACTCAAAACCTGCTCCCGCCTCTTGCGGCGCCACCCGGATGACAACATGACCATACTGACCACGACCACCGGACTGCTTGATATATTTGGTTTCGTGCTCCACCGTCTTGGTAATAGTCTCTTTGTAGGCCACCTGAGGCTTGGAAACATCGACAGCGAGAGAAAACTCACGCCGCATCCTGTCAACCAGAATCTCCAGATGCAATTCGCCCATCCCGGAAATAACAGTCTGGTTGGTATCCGGGTCAACACGGACCCTGAACGTAGGATCTTCCTGAAGAAGTTTAACGAGACAATCGGAGAGCTTGTCCTGCTCAGCCTTGGTCTTAGGCTCAATAGCAACCGAGATAACCGGCTCAGGAAACTGTATCGCCTCAAGAATAATGGGCTTGTCCTGATCGCAGAGCGTATCCCCGGTATAAGATTTTTTCAGCCCGATCACTGCGGCAATATCCCCCGCACGCACAGAATCGACCTCTTCTCTTTTGTTCGCGTGCATTCTCAATATCCGGCCTACACGCTCTCTTTCATTTTTCGTCGAATTATAAACATAGGAACCGCTGGTCAGCTGACCGGAGTAAATACGCACAAACGCCAACTGACCGACAAAAGGATCGGTCATGATCTTAAAAACCAGCCCGGAAAGAGGCTCCGAGGAGTCCAGCTTACGGGTTTCTTCTGTCTGCGTATTGGGATTGGTTCCGGCAATCGTCTTGAGCTCTTGCGGAGAAGGAAGGTAATGCACCACAGAATCCAGCAGTTGCTGAACCCCCTTATTCTTGAATGCGGCACCACATAAAATCGGGGTGAATTTGTTCGCCAGGGTGCCTTTTCTCAAAGCCGCCATAATCTCATCCCGCGACACCTCTTCGCCGCTCAGGAATTTTTCCATGATCGCGTCATCAATATCTGACACGGCCTCAACCAGCTTTTCTCGATACTCTTTCGCCTGCTCCTTATATTCCGCCGGGATATCCACCACATCATAGGTTTCGCCCTTATCCTTCGCGTCCGAGTACACATTGGCCTTCATGTTGACCAGGTCAATCACACCGAGAAAATCTGCCTCAGCCCCTAAAGGTAGCTGAATAGCAACCGGGGAAGCGTTCAATTTATCTATCATCTGCTGGATGCAACCCAGAAAATTCGCTCCAGCTCGATCCATCTTATTGACAAAACAAATCCGGGGAACTTCGTATTTAGTGGCCTGGCGCCAAACGGTTTCCGACTGAGGCTCCACTCCGCTGACCGCATCAAACACACCCACGGCACCATCGAGAACCCGCAAAGACCTTTCCACTTCAGCGGTGAAATCCACATGACCCGGCGTATCAATGATATTGATCTGGTGGTCCATCCAAAAACAGGTCGTTGCAGCCGAGGTGATTGTAATTCCCCGCTCCTGCTCTTGCTCCATCCAGTCCATAGTGGCATTGCCATCATGCACTTCGCCGATCTTGTGGCTTTTCCCCGTGTAATAGAGAATACGCTCAGTCGTCGTGGTCTTACCCGCATCAATATGCGCGATAATTCCGATGTTCCGCGTTTTTTCAGGCTGTATCTTCTTACTCATCTAGAACTTGATCTCCAATTACCAACGGTAATGAGCAAAAGCCTTATTTGCTTCTGCCATCCGATGAACTTCTTCTTTTTTCTTGACCGCACCACCCGAATTATTGAAAGCGTCCAGAATCTCTCCGGTCAACTTTTCGGACATCGTCCTGCCGGAACGCGCCTTGGCATTCTGAATCATCCAACGGATACTCAGAGCAAGCCGGCGACTTTCCTTGACCTCAACAGGCACCTGATAGGTCGCACCACCCACTCTGCGTGAGCGAACCTCCAGCATCGGCGCAACATTTTCCACCGCCTTACGAAAAACCCGCAAAGGCTCTTCTTTGCTCTTTATAGCAACATTGTCAAGCGCCGTATAAAATATGCCTTCCGCTTTACCCTTTTCGCCTTTACGCAAAATACAGTTGATAAAGCGGGCGACCAACATATCGCCAAATCTCGGATCAGGCGTAATCTTTCTTTTTTGAGCTTCTCTTCTTCGTGCCATAATTAGTGTCTATAGTATTATTTTTTTTGTTGGTTCGGTCCGTACTTGGACCGGCTCTGCATTCGGCCTGCCACCCCAAGTGTATCCCGACTCCCTCGGCCAACATGGTAGCGAACCCCAGGTAAATCCTTAACCCGGCCGCCACGAATCATCACAATGGAATGCTCCTGTAAATTGTGACCCACACCCGGAATATAAGTTGTCACTTCCATCCCGTTAGTCAGCCGCACACGCGCTACCTTGCGCAGAGCCGAGTTCGGTTTTTTCGGCGTTGAAGTGTAAACCCGCACACAAACCCCGCGCTTTTGCGGACAAGACTTCAAAGCCGGACTAGATGTCTTCTTAACCGGCGTTTTGCGCCCGGTTTTCACTAACTGATTGATCGTAGGCAAAAAATAGTCCTCCCCTAAAGGCAATCCACGCAAAGGGTTACCAAAATAAAATCAAAAAATAGCCCGAAGTCAATTAAAACAAAGGGTTATATCGGATAAATATAGGCGTGAAAAAGTTGTAATTGTAGCACTGATTATCTCTTAGTCAAGCGAAAAATAAGGCCTTTTGCTTTATTTTATTCCGCCGCCACAGGAGCCTGCTCTTCCTTCTGCTCACTGCCTTCAATTTCAGGTTCTTCAATGCGAATTCCGCTGTACGCCCGACACCCCGTACCAGCAGGAATCAACCTTCCCATCGTCACATTTTCTTTTAAACCGACCAGATTATCCCTCTTGCCACTCACACTCACTTCCGTAAGAACTCTTGTTGTCTCCTGGAAGGATGCCGCCGAAATAAAGCTTTCGGTGCTGAGCGACGATTTGGTGATTCCCAAAAGCACAGCTGCGCCTTTGGCCGGTTTTTTCTTGTTTTTGATCACTTCCTGGTTGGCCAGGTTGAAGACTTTCTTCGTCACCTGCTCTCCAACGAGGAACTCTGTGTCTCCGGAATCTTCAATAACCAAATGCCGGAGCATTTGCCGGACAATGACCTCAATATGCTTGTCATTGATCTGCACACCTTGAAGGCGGTAGACCTCCTGGACTTCATTGACCAGGTATTTCTGCAATTCGTCTTCTCCCAATACCCGCAAAATATCATGGGGGTTGGAAGCACCGTCCATCAGCGCTTCACCGGCAACCACTTCATCTCCTTCGTGGACATTGATATGTCTGCCACGGGGAATCAGATAGTCGTATTCGTCGCCGGATTCACTCACAACGATCACCTTGCGCATGCCCTTGACAAATCCGCCGAATTTTACCGTACCGGCAACTTCTGAGATCGTTGCCTGCTCATGCGGTTTACGGGCTTCAAAAAGCTCGGCCACACGCGGCAAACCACCGGTAATGTCTTTAGTTTTTGCAGATTCACGAGGAATCTTGACGATCAAGTCTCCGGCGCTCACCTTATCGCCTTCGTTGACATTGATGTTCGCACCGGCAGGCAGGATATAGCGCCGCACGGTTTCGCCCTTTTCGTCTTTGAGCGAAATTCGCGGTTGTTTTTTCTCATCACGATGACTGATGATGACCTTGGTCGTGAGACCGGTAATATCATCAAAGTCCTCTTTCATGGTCACGCCTTCGATCAAGTCACCAAAAGCAATGGTCCCGGAAACTTCGGTCAAAATCGCGTTGGTATAAGGGTCCCACTCGACCAATGTCTGGCCTTCCTGCACATCCTGACCATCGGTAACTTTAAGTTTGGCCGCATACACAATCGAGTAGCGTTCTTTTTCACGACCGGTGGAGTCCATAATCACAAGGCTTCCGTTGCGGTTCATGACAACCATTTCCCCGTCACGGTTTTTGAGGGTACGCAAACCCATATACTTGACCGTACCACCGCGCTTGGTGTTCAAAGTAGTCTGCTCAACCACGCGGCTGGCGGTTCCACCAATATGGAAGGTTCTCATCGTAAGCTGGGTTCCCGGCTCACCGATAGACTGCGCCGCAATAACACCTACGGGTTCGCCCACTTCCACCCATTCCAGGGTCGCCATATTGCGTCCGTAACACTTGATGCAAACGCCTTGCTTGGATTCACAGGTCAAACACGATCGCATCTGGATTTTTTCTATGCCCGCGTTTTCAATAGCTACCACCGTTTCTTCTATAATCAGGCTGTCTGCCTTGGCCAGCACATCCCCGGTAAAGGGATCAATCACGTCTTCAAGAACCGTCCGCCCCAGAATCCGCTCTCCCAGAGGCTGGATAATTTCACCGGCTTCCACCAAAGATATCGCTTCGATACCGCGCAAGGTTCCGCAGTCTTCTTCGTGGACAATCATGTCTTGCGCAACATCCACCAGTCGGCGGGTGAGATAACCCGAGTTTGCAGTTTTAAGTGCCGTATCCGCCAAGCCCTTACGAGCTCCATGTGTAGAAATAAAATACTGAATTACCGAAAGACCTTCACGAAAGTTGGCGGTGATCGGCGTTTCAATTATTTCCCCCGAAGGTTTGGCCATCAAGCCGCGCATTCCGGCCAATTGCCGCAACTGCTGTGTGCTTCCCCGGGCTCCCGAGTCGGCCATGATAAAAATCGAGTTAAAATCCTTATCGGTTTTTCCATTTACTGTGTCTTCATCTTCATCTTCCAGGTCTTTGAACATTGCATCGGATATTTTTTCCGTAACATGCGCCCAGATATCGATGACCTTGTTGTATCTTTCGCCATTGGTGATGAGGCCGTCTCGATATTGCTTGTGAACTTTAAGAACCTCTTCATTGGTTTTATCCACCAACTGGTTTTTGGTTTTAGGAATCCGCATCTGACTGATGGAGATACTGATACCCGCTTCAGTCGCGTATTTAAACCCCAGATCCTTGACACTGTCTAGAAGGGCTACGGTTTTTTCCCCTCCCACAAAGAGGTAAGACTTGAAGATAAGGTCGGACAGAGTTTTTTTATCCATCAACCGGTTCGCCAACTCAAACTTCAACCCCTCAGGGAGCACCTCACCTAAAAGCACCCGCCCCGTCGTGGTCTGAGTCAAGACCCCTTCTATGCGAACCATGATGCTAGCCTGCAAATCCAACTCGTCTGCATCGTAGGCGGACACCACTTCACTGGGCCCTGAAAAAACCTTGCCTCCCCCTTTAACACCACCGCGAACCTTGGTCATATAATAACAACCCAGAACGATATCTTGCGTCGGAACAGCAATGGGTCTTCCGTTTGACGGCGATAAAATATTGTTCGGGGACATCATCAGCAGCTTACATTCTGTTCTCGCTTCCATAGAAAGCGGAACATGAACCGCCATCTGATCGCCATCAAAGTCAGCATTGAAAGCCGTACACACCATCGGATGCACCTGAATGGCCTTGCCTTCAATCAGCAGAGGTTCAAATGCCTGAATGCCCAGGCGATGGAGCGTTGGCGCCCTGTTGAGCAAAACCGGATGGCCTTTTACCACTTCTTCCAATACTTCCCATACTTCCGCGCGCTCTTGCTCGACCATTTTTTTCGCCGTCTTCATGGTCGCGGCATAACCTTTTTCTTCCAGCAGGTTGAACACAAACGGCTTGAACAATTCAAGCGCCATCTGTTTGGGCAACCCACATTGGTGGAACTTCAAATGCGGTCCGACAACAATAACCGAACGGCCCGAATAATCCACCCGCTTGCCCAGCAGGTTTTGCCTGAACCGGCCCTGCTTACCCTTGAGCATATCGCTCAAAGACTTCAGCGGACGTTTGTTGGTTCCGCGTAGGGTACGACCCCTGCGTCCGTTATCGAACAGGGCTGAAACCGCCTCCTGCAACATTCTTTTCTCATTACGGATGATGATCTGCGGTGCCTTCAATTCTTGCAGGCGTTTCAACCGGTTGTTGCGGTTGATCACCCGCCGATAGAGATCGTTCAGGTCAGAGGTGGCAAACCGCCCACCATCCAGAGGAACCAAGGGACGCAATTCCGGCGGAATCACAGGTATAACCTGGAGAATCATCCATTCGGGCTTGTTGCCCGATTTACGAAACGCTTCAATGACCTTCAGCCGTTTGGCGATTTTTCTTCGGTTCATCACCGACTTGGTGGTGATCATCTCTTCTTTAAGATCCACCGAAATAACTTCCAGGTCCATGGGCTTGAGCAGTTCTGCAACGCCTTCAGCACCGATCATCGCCCGGAACGTATCGGGAAACTCCATTTCCAATTCCCGATACTCTTCCTCGGTCAAAATCTGACCGATTTCCGTCTCCGAGTCACCCGGATCGGTCACCACATAGTTTTCAAAATAAATGATGCGCTCAAGATCTTTCAGCGGGATATCCAGCAAATGTCCAAGACGACTGGGCAGACCCTTGAAATACCAGATATGGGCAACGGGGCTGGCTAGCTCAATATGCCCCAGGCGCTCGCGCCGCACCTTTGAGAGAATGACCTCAACGCCACACTTCTCACAGATGACACCCTTATGCTTCATCCTCTTGTATTTGCCGCAAGTGCATTCCCAGTCCTTGACCGGCCCAAAAATTTTGGCACAAAAAAGGCCGTCTCTTTCCGGTTTGAAGGTCCGATAATTGATGGTTTCAGGTTTCTTAACCTCTCCGTAAGACCAGGAACGGATTTTTTCCGGCGACGCTATCCGTACACGAA
>CAZEBI010000016.1:0-2928 GCA_964510355.1 uncultured Nitrospina sp.
GAAATATCTACAGCGCAGATTAAATTTTCCAATTGTAGTTTCTTTTTAAAAATCAGACCGTATTTTTCCTGAATTTTGCCATACATTTTTTGCCGGGGTTTCCAGGTCGCAAACGGGTCAGCGAGCAGATGCTTTCTCATTTGGGCAGGGGAATCGTTAAAGCGCAGGACAAGTTTTGCCGGGCTGTCGGGTGCCGTGTGAGTGTGGGTGATGACGATCTCCTGCCAGCCGATGGTTTTGCGATGGGTATCGGGGAGTCGCATGCTCGCCAGGTTTTCGTATCCCTTTAAACAATGGTCGTTGGAAATTTCCTGCGAACAATAAAAGTTCTGAATTCTGAGCGTTCTGGCGATTTTTTGTTTCAATGCACGGATTTTATCGAGGAAGGCCGTTTGCTCCGCATGACCGGGCCGATGGTTGAGGAATTTTGTTACCTCCTCTTTCGTGGCGTTCCAGGGGATCAGGATGGTGTGGAACCCTGCGGTGCTCAAAAAGCGATCGCTGATGCCGATAACTTTATAACCGGAACCGGCGAAATTGGCGAAAACTTCGTTGAGGGTACGCGTGCCGGTCAGGCATTGTTCGATAAGCGGGATCTGGTCTTCGGTGAAACCGATATTTTTTATAAAAGGAAAACACTCAAGCGTTTGCACGCCGAATTGTTTTTCCAGTTTCTGCTTTTCACTGAGAAGTTGGTGGAACGTGTTGGCACTGGCGGGAGACGGAATAAAAAGAAAACCCACCCAAAGTGCCAGAAAAATTCGTGAAAAATATTGTGTTGTCATGCCACGATTATACCATTTCGGGGCGGTTGTAGCCTATCAAGCCGGGGAAATATTTATCGCCAGATAAAGCGATGGCTCGTTGCCTGTGACGGCTCGTCACTAAAAGTAATAAACCAGTTCTATCTGCATGATTTCGTCATCGCGTTGCTCGAAAAAAAAGTCTTCGGCGGGTTGGTTGATGAAGGCACGCAGTTCAGCCGTCAAGAGCAGGTGGTCGCCGAACCGCCTGCTGGCTTCCAGAAACAGGAACCGGGCCTGGCTGTTGAGGTCCTGCACCCAACCGAACAGGGCTTCTGTGCTGGCGGCATCGTTCAAGGCCAGCCGGATTCCGCCTGCCAGATCATTTTCGAAGGCATTGGAGGCCTCCTCTTCGCGAGTGTCAAACATCCACTCTGCGATCAGCCCTAAATCCATTTGCGAATTCCACACCCGGATGAAAGTGTATTCAAAGCCCCCGGTCCAGGCAAAATAATCGTCGTTGCCCTGGCCTGTGCGGTAGAGGGCTTCGCCTTTCCACAGCCATTCTCCTGTGACGAGAGATAGATCGACGCTGGTTTGTAAAATTTGTTCGTAACGCGGGATTATAATTGCTTTGCCTTCTGAATCGGTGCCATTGAGCAAAGTGGGTTCCCGGTTGGTGCCGACAAACTGGGCGAGGCCGATATCCCAATCGCCAAAAAAATGTGAATAACGAACAGCCCAGTCACTATGCCATTCTCGAGCACCGCTTTCATATTCGGTGCGGTCTGTGTCTATCACCGCAGCACCCCGCAATCTGCCGCCTGTGCCGGGAAAGGTTCTCTCGCGAAAATAGGGCAACCAATAAAGATCGACCGTTCCCCAATCGCGTGAAAAGGAAATATTGACCATAGGTTGACCGAGTTTGTCCTCGGTGTCGATATTTTCTACCAGGTCGGTCTGGTTGATGATGTCCACCAGATGCAGGATTTCAGTCGCCCCCCAGAACACTTTGCGGACTCCGAGTCGCAACTCAAAGTCTTCCTCCAGCCACAGAAAGGTGAGTTCCCGAATATCGAAATGCGTGCGTTCGGAGTCGGCGCTGTCGAGGCGATAAAAAGGGGCGAAGGTGAAACTGCTGCCGTCTTCGAACTCATGATAATACTCCGGCTTGGCTACCAAGGAGGCGGATTCATCCTGCTGACCAAGATGCCGGGCACTGTTGGGAAACAACCGTGCTTCAGCACCTATAAAACCGGAAAATTCATGAGCCTGGGAAAAGGACGCTGCAACGAAGAACCCCAGCGCAATAAGGAGCCGGACTAATGGCAAACCAGGCATGTTTAGCGGGCGCGTTTGAGGCTGTTTTTGTTGAAATCTTTTTTGCTCAACCCGGTTTGGAATTTATAATTCGTCCAGGTCAGCAAGGTGCTTTTCCCGGTTTGATGGTTTTCCATATACATAGTTCCGGGGTACCAGTATTTGCCGAGGTATTGTTTGAAATCAGATTGCGTCAAAGTTTTTAACGGTGAGTTTTTACGATCATAAAATTTAATTTGCAGGATTTTATAATTTTTCTGATCGAGCCACACTACCTGCCGTGTGTATCCTGAGTTTTTATAAACCGGGTAGCGTTCAAAGACAAAACACTTTTCTCCTTCGTGTTCTTCATCGCGGAGCCATTTATAAGTATATTTTTCCACTTCCTGGCTGGTGACATCTTCGTAGGCAAATTCACTGCCCATGAACGAACCGGATTTATTGGCGGAACTGATACGCTTGACCCGTTTTAAGGCGGGTAAGTACAGCCATTGGTCATCGGTGCCGACCTTATGGGTGAAATTGAGCAAGGTGGTGCCTTTCACATCGCGGGGACGGTCAAAAATGGAGAGAGATTTATCGCCATCGCCTTCCACCTCAAGGGTTTTATTGCGGATATGGCGGCTGCTTTCTTCGCCCTGGCGGTTTTTCAAAAGCATCACCATATTGGCGGTGAAATTTTTGAACCCATTATCTCGGCGATCGTCTTCTTTGGCGATGGTGAGCCCTTTTTCTTGCACTGTCTCGGCGGCGGCTGGGTTGGCGCTGAAAAACATCGTGATGGATAAAATATAAATCATGCGTGTCATGTCAAACTCTCCCTTCATGGACAACTTGTATTTCCCGTTGTTGTCCGTCTAATTTC
>CAZEBI010000016.1:2997-26533 GCA_964510355.1 uncultured Nitrospina sp.
ATGGTGGTCATGAACCCGAGTTGAACATTCATGCGAAAGCCGGAATAAGTCAACACCAGAAAGCCACATACCAGGATGATCGACGTCAGGAGCAAAGCGGTTCCCACGGTGTGGAACGAATAACGCACTGCCTCCTGGGTTGATTTGCCGAGTTCTACCCGGGCGCGGCGAAACTTGCTCAAAAAATGCACGGTGTCATCAACGATAATACCAAGAGCTACCGGTGCGACGACCGAAACGGCCAGCCCGATTTCTCCGACCAGCCATCCCCACAGGCCAAAGGTCATGAACATCGGAACCAGATTGGGAATGGTGCTGATAAGCCCAAGTTTAAAACTACGCAGAACCGCGATCAGGATTGCGGAAATCAAAAGCAGGGCCAGCGCGGTGCCCTTCATCATGCTGTCGATATTGCGCATGGCGATATGCGAAAACATGATCAGAGGGCTCGCCCCGTGTGAAGCCATTTGTGGGGGAGCGTTTTCTTTTAACCATTTTTGTGCGCTTTTTTCCAGGTCGAGAGCATGGCGGGTCGATACGCTTTCGAGTACGGCGGTGAACCGGGTGGAAGATTTGTCGATATTGATCTGGTTGTTCAGGTCCAGCCCGAACGGCAGGGACAATTCATAGAGCAATAAATATTGCGCCGAAAGATCGCGTTCTTTAGGCAGACGGTAATAGGATTCGTCATCCCCATGCATATTTTTATTTAGCCGTCTCATCGTGTCTGTCAGCGTTGAGACATACATGACTCCGGGTTGTTGGCGATACCAGTCGGCAAATTCTTCGAGCTTTTTAAGATACTCCGGGTTGCTGATTCCTCCCGATTCTCCTGCGCTGAGGGAATATTCAATGGACTCGAATCCGGTTAAATGTTCTTCCACATAATCGTTGTCGAGCCGAAACTGGTAACGGGTGTCGAAATATTCGTTGAATTTTTCATCGATATCATTTCGCGGGATTTGAACTGAGAGCAGGGTGATTATTATTATCATGCCCCAGAAAATAAAATTCCGGTTATGAATGACCCAGTCGCCAAAAGCATCGATAAATCCATTTTGGGAAGAAGAGACCGCCTTCACACGTAAGGGCAGGATGGCTATCATCGCTGGCAAGAAAAACACGGAATAAACATAAGCCGCCATCACCCCTACAGCCACCATGTTTCCGAGGTCGCGAAAGGGAGGTGAATCACTAAAATTCAGGCTCAGAAACCCAATCGCCGTGGTGAGGCTGGTGATGAAAACCGGTTGGTGGTTCACGCGTAACGATTCCCTTATCGCCTCATATTTAGATTTGCCATGCCGCATCTCATAAAACAGGGTGACAAGAATGTGAATGCTGTCTGCCACCGCCAGGGTGAGAATGATTGTCGGCGCATTGGCGGAAATGGGAGTCAAAAGAATTCCCGACCAGCCCGCAAGACCCATACCGGTAAGAATAGAAAACGCCATGATCAAAACGGTCGTGAAGGTTCCCCAGAAAGTTCGCAGGCTGAAAGCCATTATGATCAGGACGATGCCATACATAAGAGGGATGAGGGATTTCATATCGCCCTCTCCTGCTTCGTTAAACGCGTTGTCCATAAATACAACGCCTGTCAAATAGATGTTGATATGCGGATATTTTTTCTGGAACTTGTCTTGCATCGCTCGGGCAAATGCTACCACTTGCGGTGTTTCGGTGATGGATTTTTGCGGCCGGTTGATGGTGACGTTTATGCCGGTGATGTCTGATTTTCGGGTGATCAGCCGGTTCAGCAAAAGCGGTTCGGCCAGGGCCACGGCCTGTACTTTTTTTAATTGGGCATCGCTAAAGCGGTGGGCGTTTTCCACGAGATCCTGAACCACCAAATCATCTCCATCGGCCCAGGTGTATTGGAAATTGGTGACAGAATCGACTCGGAGGGAGTAGGGCATTTTCCAGGAAGCCTGAGTGATTTCTTCTACGATCGCCAATGTTTCACGTGTGAAGACCTCGCCGTCTTTCGGCTCCACGGCGATCATCACATTGTCGTTTTTGGTGTAGGTATTTTGTAAAGTTTCAAAAGCGAGCAACTGCGGA
Organism: uncultured Nitrospina sp.; assembly: GCA_964510355.1. Lineage (GTDB taxonomy): Bacteria > Nitrospinota > Nitrospinia > Nitrospinales > VA-1 > LS-NOB. The sequence continues at coordinate 5,062 of CAZEBI010000016.1, forward strand.
TTATCTTTGCTGAAAAATACCCGGTAGTCGGTGGAAAAACCGAGAAAACGGGCTCCTGATGCCGCCGCCAGAACGAGCAGGAGAGTCACAGGGAGAATCAACCAGCGAAAGCGTATTACCCAACTGCCGAAATCATTGTTTTTTGAGTTCATATCTAAATAATAAATAATTTATATAATATTCAGTTAAAAAGCAAATTTTTTTACTTTTTTAACCCCGCCACCAGCATGCCAGTCACGCCGAGGGCTTCTTTCTCTAACTCTTCCAAGGTGAACGCATCCATATACCTTGGGGTGATGAATTTTATCAGAGCGGCCTGAACCCATTTTGCGGTTTCCAGCACATCTGGAATATCAAAGTCGCCACAGCGGTTTCCTTCTGAGAGGATTTCCGAAAGCAATGCTCTTTCCTGCTCCATATAGTGCTGGATGATATCCCAGCGCTCAAGGCACATAAAATCGACCAGTTCCATCACTGTGGGCTGGTCCGAGAACTGATGGTGCATGTATTCCAGGAGTTCCAAGGCAAAGGCATGCAGTTTTTTTTCGGGTGTCAGCTGAGCATTTCGCACAATTTTGCGCACCAGTTCCAGTTTTTGCTGCATGCAGTGTTTGGCGCAACCGGCACCGATATCTTTTTTATTATCGAAATAGCGGTACAGGTTGCCGGCCGACATCTCACAGTCCTTGGCGATTTCGGCCATGGTGGTTTTGCCGAACCCGTAGTGGCCAAAACGCGCAAACGCCTTCTCCAGGATATTATGCTTTGTTTCTTCTGTGGTTTCTTCCGTCAGTTTCATGGTGAATTCATAGTAAATATTTTTAAAAATATTTACTATGATGCCAGAGCTCAAAGGCTTTGTCAAGGGGCTGAATATGAGACTTTAAATTGTTGCGAGAAAAAAATAAGATTAGTGCGTTGACTCTATTTTGAATGATGTTAGTATAAGGTCAATGGTCTGATCCTATATGAAGATCATGCGAAATATCCTTTTTTTGTAAATACTTAGGTGCTGAACGATGCGAGAAATTTCTGACGAACAGCTGAGAAAAAAGGTTGAGTCCACAAACCCACACTGGGTCAACCTTCAAGTAGATGATGATTTGAGAGCCATGAAAAGGCGGAAATATTTTGAGCTTTTTTATCCGCTGGTCACCGCTGGTGTAAATCGGGCTGTCGTGTTGATGGGCCCCAGAAGGGTGGGGAAAACTGTCATTCTCTGGCAAACCATTCAGCAGCTTATTGATGACCAGGTAGATCCAAAGAGCATCCTTTTTCTCTCTTTGGATACGCCGATTCTTCACCCTTATTCTTTGGAGGAACTGCTCGATATTTATAAGGGAATATTATCTGTCGATGATTTGTCCGGCAAAACCGTAATTTTTGACGAGATTCAATATCTCAAAAACTGGGACATCCAGCTCAAGGTGTTGGTCGATACTTATAAAAATACTAAGTTTATAGCCTCCGGGTCAGCAGCAGGCGCATTAAAAAGGAAAAGCCAGGAGTCGGGTGCCGGGCGTTTTACGGACTTTATGCTTCCGCCGCTGACCTTTCATGAATATCTCGATCTACTAGAGTTGACAGAATCTTTGATTGAGGTCAAGGAAGAGTCGGGCTTACTGACAGAGTTTCTGACAAAAAATATCGTGGAGCTAAACCGCCAGTTTTTAAATTATTTGCATTATGGCGGGTTTCCAGAAGCAATCTTCAACGAGACAATTCAAAAAGATCCGCAACGGTTCATTCGTAGCGATATTATCGATAAAGTTCTTTTGCGTGACCTGCCGTCTCTATATGGAATTCAAGACACGCAGGAATTAAATAGATTGTTTTCAATGCTTGCCTACCAGACAGGAAACGAAGTGACCCTAGATGGATTGAGTAAACACTCTGGAGTCGCGAAAAACACTATAAAAAGGTATATAGAATATCTGGAAGCCGCTTTTTTGATTCAAACGGTACAGCGAGTGGATGACTCCTGTAAAACATTTAAGAGAAAAAATTATTTCAAAGTCTACCTGACAAACCCGTCCATGTACTCGGCAATTTATAACCCTCCTTCTGAAGAAGAACCGGAGATACTCGGAAGCCTGGTTGAGACGGCGATATTCAGCCAGTGGATGCATAACTCAGAAAATATGAAGAAAATCTACTATGCGCGATGGAAAGGCGGAAAGGGTGAGGTAGACATGGTTTATATGGATGGTGGTGAGCCAGACTGGTGTATAGAGGTGAAATGGAGCGATCGGAATATTGAGCATCCTGAGCGATTTAAAAGTTTGATTGATTTTTGCAAAAATAATCATATTGAGAGGGCTAAAATTACAACGAAATCTAGGAGTTCATTGTCTATAATTGATAATGTTGAAATGGAGTTCGATCCGTCATCTTTATATTGTTTTAAGGTGGGGTACAATTTGGTCGCAAGACGAGATTGACGTAGAAATTTTTATTACGACAAGGTTTGGGTGGATAGTGTGAACTCTATTACCCTGTACGTATTTAAACCGTTATCGGGTTAGCACCGATTTTTTTGTAGGCCTCGAGAGAGCGTTGATGGCAGGTGAGGACGATGACTTGTCTTTGTTTGCTGAATTGGCTGAGAATTTCTATGATGCGTGCATCGCGTTCATCATCAAAGTTCACGAATATATCGTCCATCACCGCAGGGAGCGGTTCGGAGCGGGTTTCGTATTCATTGATCAGGCCAAACCGCATCGCAAGATAGAGTTGTTCACGCGTTCCCCGGCTCATTTCGAGCACCCCTTTTCTTTCATGCCTGTCGTTTTCGATCAGCAGGTCATCCTGGTCGATGGGTTTGATGATGCGAGGGTAACCGGTGATTTGGCTAAACAGGTTTTCTGCGGCGCGGATCACTCCGGGTTGTCGGGTTTTTTCATATTTTTGTTTGGCGGCATCGAGTAGAACGAGGGCGCCTTTATAGGTGGCCCATTCTTGTGCCAAAGACTGCAGTTGCTGTTTTAAAGATTCCAGTTGCGTTTGTTTTGCAATCAGGTCGTTGTTGCAAGAGAGTTTTTCGATTTCGTTGCGGGTTTCGCCAATATCCTGCAACAATTGCTCGCGATCAGCCTGCATCTCTTTTAATTCGACCTGAAGCCGACTCAGCTTTTGTTTGATTTCTTCAAGTGGCGCGGTTTGGATGGCTTCAACAAATTTATCAAAATGCAGACCCAGCCCTATATTGGATTGAATGATTTCGCGTTTCTGCGCGACTTTTTCCTGCAATAAATTTTGTTCTTCCAGGATGGATTGTTTGCGGAGAAAATCCTGGGAATCCTCGGCTCCCGATGAATGGATAAACTGTGCCAGATCACTGGAAATGTTTTCCAGTTGGTTTTCCAGGCGGGCGAGCTTATCTGCCTGCTCCTGATACTGGTTTTCGAGTAGATTTTTTTTGTTCTGATTGGCTTTGCTCTCACCAAAGGCCTGACCAATGATTTCGATATTCGCGGGCAGGTCGTTTTTTAATGAAACGTTTTTGACCAGGGGTTCCAGTGCGCGAATATGTTCCGAGGCTTGTTGACAGGTGGTTTGCATTTGCTCGATACGTTCATTGAGTCTGGCTCGCTGGGCAATCGTGATTTTGACCTGCCGGGCGGTTTTGGCGATATTTTTTGTGGTGAGAGGTGCAATGCTGGGGTCGAGTTTCCGCGCTTTCAGCCACTCTCGCCAGTCAGCGAAATTTTCACTCAACTCTTCTTCCTTTTGCTGCAACTGTCGGGCAAGATTTTTTTCTGCAAGGTCTTCTTTGGTAAAGCTGTTTTTATCTTTAAAAGTTTTCTTGAATAGAAAAATTCCTCCTCCAACAAGAAGCAGGGCAACCAGTAAAAGTGGGATATTCATCAGGTACCCACCAAGAAGTATTCCTGCTAATCCCGTTGCGGTGAATGCGTAATGAAACATTTTCAACCAATCGGGAATGTTCCAGCCCTCTGACATTTTTTCAGCTTTCAGCCGGCGGTGGCTCTCTAAACGATCCTGATACAAGTCCCGCTCTTTTCTCAAATTCTCGAAGTTGTCATAGAAACTGTCGATCTGCGCTTTTTCCGATTCTGTCAAATCAAACGCCATCACGGTTTCTTCATCCCAGTCCCGGTCAATGGATTTGATTTCTTCGGCAATATGCATGTCCAGATCTTCCCGCTCAATCTGTGTTCGGGCTAAATCCTGTAGGGCGGACAGTACAGACTGGGTGGACTGTTGCAGTCGATGAATGCTTTCTTCATGCTCAAGCAGGTCATGGTTTACGATCAGGGCATCGCGGTTATTTTGCAGGGTTTGCAAGGCAGACTGTTCTTCCTCAATGCGCAGGGCCAGGTTTTTCTTTTCCTGTTTTAAGGACTCAAAAGTCTTCAATCCGTTTTCAGGGAACCGGGAAAGGTCTTCCAGGGTTTCGAGTTTGTTTTGCGCCTCGAGGAACTGGATGGTGTCTTCATAAAGCCGGACCTGGGTTTCCAGGGTTCTTTTTCCTGATTCCAGGCCTTCCAGGGAATTTAGAACTATGAGTTTTTTGCTCAATGTCTGACTTAGTTTTTCCTGGTGTTCATCGAACAGGGTCAGGTTTTTCTGGATCAATAGAATTTCCTGTTCGTTAATTTTTATTTTTTCCAGCAGTTCTCCCATTTGCGAGGGACCGCGCGGACGAAAAATCTGTTTGCAATAATCGTTTATTTCTTTTTCTATTTGTTTCAGGGAAACATTGCCGAGGCCGAGGCCCGCGCCATAGATACGGTTTTTGACTTCATCCCCGTTGAGAGTGTTAAAGTCGTGCAGTTCATCAATGGTGAACGCATAAACATTTTTAAAAATATCCTTGGAGGCGTTTCCCAGAAGTTGGTTTAAAACAGGTTGTCCTTGCAGGGTTTCGCCGGGAGTAGAAATTCTTACCGTACCGCCATGTTTGCCGGGGCTTCTCGAAATGATCAGGTCTTCGCCGTTTTGCAAGACCACCTTCAAACTGCCGCCCTGCGTGCCCCCCTGTACAGGAAGGTAGAGATTGGTGTTATCTCTTTTAGTTGGAAACCCGAAAAGAATTCGCCGGATGAATTCGAGCAAGGTGGTCTTGCCAAATTCATTTTTGCCATAAATGATATTGATTCCCGGAGCCAGCCCTGTGATCCGCTTGTTGGCGAATATGCCAAAACCGTCTATATGAATTTCGCGTAATTGCATGGCTCTTTCCTAGCAGGTTGCTGAAAAACTATTAGTATTCACCCTTATGTCTGTTTTTCCCAAATTGTTTAACCCCCCTAGCCCCCCTTATCAGGGGGGAACTGTGCCTCCCCCTGACAAGGGGGATTTGAGGGGGTTGCTTTTTTATCTCCTCCGGCAGAGTTTTTCAGCATCCTGCTAGGGATTTTCGCGATTGACCAATTGATCCAGCGCCAGGTTGCGGGCCTTCAAAGTGATCGTCTGGATTTCCTCGATGCAAAAGTTGTCTAAATATTTTCTTCCCGCCCAGGATTCAAATACCGGTTTCATGGCATCCTGGATTTTCCCTTGCAGCTGTTCATTCGGGTCGTCTTCGCAAAGATTTATAAGATCGGCAATAAAATCCTTGCCTTCCTTTAGAGAGTCGATGTCATAGGTGCCGGAGGTTTGAGTGGAAAGATCTGCGATAACCCAGGGCGAATGTCCTTCGAAAAATGTGTTGATCTCTTCGGCCAGAGCTTTGGTGGCACCGGGGTTCTGCAATTCATTATGGGTTGCGGTGCGCCCTGTCAAAACCAACTTGGCCACCAGGCCCTCGTGGGTCAGGCTTTCTTTGGCCAGTTCTTCCACCTGCGATTGGATGGCTTGCAACACTTCATTGATACTGGTGGCACCGCTGAGATCGACTTTGGCAAAACGATAGCTCACCACATCGATGGGCACAAAGCGAATATTCGCCGGGGCGCCGGAATTCAGGGTGACGAGACAACAGCCCTTGGGGCCAGTTTCTTTAAGGTGCCGGGCCTGGCTGTTGCCGGAATAAACAATGCATGGGTTGTCTGCACGCAGGATTTTAAATTCATGGATATGGCCCAGAGCCCAGTAATCAAAATTTTTGGATATCAAATCCTGCAAGCTACAAGGGGCATAGTTATCATGTCCGGGCTGTTGCCCGACATTCGTATGCAGGAGCCCCACCGAAAAACCTTGTGCATGATTTTTACTGAATTTTAGCGCCAGGTTTTCGTTCACCTCTTTTTGCGGGTAGCTGATTCCATAAATCCAGGCCAGGGTTTCCCCCTCTCGCATTACCGGGAAGCGTTCTACTTTATTTCCCGGAAAAATAGTGGTGCCCTCTGGCCAGTCCAGCGTGTGAGACCAACTGTTGGAGGGGTCGTGATTACCATGGACAATAAAAGAGGGGATGCTGGCTTCAGAAAGTTCTTGCAGGCCACGGCGAAATTTCAATTGTGCCTGCAGGCTTCGATCGGCGCCGTCAAAAATATCCCCGGCGATCAAAACGGCATCGACCTTTTCCTCCAGAGCTAATTTTACGATTTTATAGAACGCCTGGAAGGTGGATTCTCGCAACCGTTCTGTGAGAGACGGCACTTGCGATGCCAGGCCTTTGAAAGGGCTGTCGATATGAAGATCAGAACAATGAATAAAACGAAAAGCAGTCATGGTATATTATTTTCGAGCCGGGTTTCAGCCTTCGCTGATTTTTGCTGGAAGCTATAAGTTGTTATTCTTCAATAGTATAGATGATACGCTCTGCGGCCTCAATGTTTTTTTTGCGGTTTTGCGGGTTGGAAACTCATTGTCGTAAAATTCATCCTGGTTATTATGGAATATCGTCGTTTCGGAAAAACAGAAGAAAATATCTCTGTCATCACTCTTGGAGGCATGCGTTTTAAAAACGGCTGGAATCCGCCTCGCGCACATCTTCCCGCAGAGTCGGTGCGCAATTGCATTGAAATTACGCGCCAGGCATTGGAGTTGGGGATCAACCATATTGAAACGGCACATGGGTATATGAAAAGCGAAAGCCTTTATGGCGTGGCGCTCAAAGAGCTTGGAGTCCCGCGTGCGAGCTTTAAGATGATGAGCAAAGGGGCTCCCATGACCGGGGATGAAACCCGTGCCCTGGTGGAAGAGCAGTTGACAGCCTTAAAGCTGGACTATCTTGATTTTTATGGCTGGCATGGAATCAATAATGCCGAACGGTTGCACGCGGCGATCAAGCCGGGAGGGCCGGTGGAGGTTTTGCATAGATTACGCGAAGAAGGGCTCATTCGGCATATTGGTTTTTCCACACATGGTTCTCTGGAACTCATTCTTGAGGCCCTGAATACGGACCTGTTCAGTTTTGTGAACCTGCATTATTATTATTTTTTTCAGCGCAACCTTGCGGCTGTACGGTTGGCGGGAGAAAAAGATATAGGGGTGTTCATCATTTCTCCCAATGAAAAAGGGGGAATGTTGTGGAAGCCCTCGCAAAAGGTTGAGCAGACCTGTCACCCTTTGACCGCGATCGAGTTCAACGGGCGATTTTGTTTGGAACACCCGGAGATCACGACGTTAAGCCTGGGCATTCATGAGCCGGAACATTTTGCTCAGAACTTTGTCATTTTAAACAGGGAGGAAAATTCCGCGATTCGTGATATCCGGACAAGAATGGATGCGCCGCTTTCCGAGATATCCAGCCTTTGTACTTTGTGCACAGAATGTTTGCCGTGCCCGGAAGAAATAAATATTCCGGAAGTGTTACGTTTCCGCAATTTGCTTGAAGCCTATGACATGGTGGACTATGCCCGGTTCCGCTACAATATGTTTGAAGGCGAGGGGCACTGGTTTCCGGGAAACTTCGCGGCAAAATGTACCGAGTGCGGAGATTGTCTACCCCGTTGCCCTGAAAATCTGGAAATTCCCAAACTACTGTTTGATACCCACAAAAAATTGTTCGATAGAAAAGCCTGGGCTAAAAACCAGTTTCTCTATTATGTGGTTTTGCTGGCTAAATTTTTGCGTAAATTTATTCCGGGTCGTGCTTGATCATCGGAAAAGCGAGATCCTTCGATGAACTCAGCATGACAATCGCGGGTTTTTTTGTGTCATCCTGAGTTCATCGAAGGATCTAGCAGGGTGCTGAAAAACTATTAGCCGTGTTTGTCGAAAGGGGTAAAGAGAACCCCCTCAATCCCCCGTGTCAGGGGGAAACCATTGGCCCAACAGGAACCGAACACTAAATAGTTTTTCAGCACCCTGCTAGGGAGGGGTTATGCAAAGCTCTCTGTTCAAGGGCGAGGATTATTATGCAGAACCCACGGTGGTGCTGGTTCGGCGATATACTTTGAGGGCCTGCACCGGTTCGTCATCGGGCAGTTCTTTAACGATGCGGATCATTTCCGGGAGTGCCTCTTTGAAGGCTTCAACCAGGCGGGGTTCAAAATCTTTTCCACTGCCTTGCTCGATGATCTTCATGGATTTTTCTATGGAATAGGCCTCCTTATAATATCTTTTGCTTGTCAGAGCATCAAAAACATCGCAGATGGCTACAATCCGTCCGGCCAGAGGAATTTCTTCACCTTTTAAACTATTAGGATAACCGGACCCGTCCCAACGCTCCTGATGGGTGAGGGCGATAGACTCCGCCATTTCCATGATTGCGGAATGGCCTCCCGAAAGAATTTCTGCCCCGATTTCAGAATGTTTTTTCATGATGATCCATTCCTCTTCGTTCAGTTTTCCGGGCTTGAGCAGAATTTCGTCGGGGATACCGATTTTCCCAACATCGTGCATGGGGCTGGCCTGAAGTATGAGCTGGCATTCTGCATCGGTCAAACCGATTTTTTTTGCCAGTTTTGCCGAGAGCCGACTCATGCGGATGACGTGCATACCCGTTTCATTGTCTCGATATTCGGCGGCTCGACCCAGGCGAAGAATGGCTTCTTGCCGGGTTTCTTCCAATTCGCGGGTTCTTGCCTGGACTTTTTCTTCCAGAATCCGGTTTTGATCCCGAACCTGATTGTGGAGCAGGCGGATTTCCAGCATATTGGAAATTCGCCGGATCACTTCAGTAATATCAAAAGGTTTCTCGATATAATCGCGGGCTCCCGCCGCAAGGGCGCGAAGCCGGGTGTTTCGGTCGGACTGTGCTGTTAAAACCAGTATCGGGGCGTAGGAATTTTTTTCAACCTCCTGGAGTTGCTCCATGACCTCAAAGCCATCCAAATGCGGCATGTTCAAATCCAGCAGAACCAGATCGGGGCGGAATTCTTTATACAGGCTCAGGGTTTCCCTGGAATCGGCAGTACTCTTGAAAAAGGTGTAGCCCTCATTATCCAGCACATCTTCCAGTAAAGCGATATTGGCCTGCTCATCATCAACGATCAGGATTTTTGCTTTCAGGAAATCGGTGTTCATTTTTTTCTCGATCAGTATAGGGTTGCAGATTTAAGCTCTTTTTCAATGGTCTTCCTGAAATTTCTAATATCAATAGGTTTGGTGATATAAGTTTTGAACCCCTCATTCATAGCCCGGTCAATATCTTTTTTCATGGCGTTGGCGCTCATTGCGATCACGGGGGTTTTATGTGTCTCCTCAAAATTTCTCAGGCGTTTGAGTGCTTCGATACCATCGATATCCGGCAGGTTGATATCCATGAGAATCAGATCCGGTTTTTGCGACAAAGCTATATTGATTCCTGTTTTCGCATGTGTCGCTGAGAGCATTCTGATTTCCGGGTAATCGGTTAAAATATCTTCGATCAGTTGCAGGTTGGCGGGGTTGTCTTCGATGCATAAGATTGTGAAGAGTCGGGATTCTTTTGTGCCCGCCAGAGCATTGTCCAGAGGGGTACTCTCGGAGTCCATTTCCCCAAGCGTCAAGAAGCAAACAGGCAGGGAAATATAAAAAGTACTGCCTTGCCCTACGGTGCTTGTCACACCGATGGACCCGTTCATCACTTCTATCAATTTTTTGGAAATGGTCATTCCTATGCCTGTGCCTTCGATCTCCCCGCCTTCAACTCCCAGCCGGTTGAAAGGGTCAAACAATTGCGTTAATTTGTCTTGGGCTATCCCCATGCCGGTATCCGTGATATTGATGCGAAGCTTGGAGTCTTCCTCGAAATTTGCGGACAGGGTGACCGACCCGGCTTTGCGATTGTATTTGATGCCGTTGGAAATCAGGTTGAGCAGGACCTGCTTCAAGCGGGTTTTGTCGGCCAGAACATAATTCCTGTCGTCAGTGCTGATCTGGTCGATCAGGGTGATTTGAAAATTCTGCGACAAAGGTCGTATTACGGTGATCACTTCTTCGACCAAATCGTTGATGCAAACCGGTTCCAGAGAAACGGTGATTTTCCCGGCTTCGATAGTTGCCAGATCCAGCACCTCATTGATGAGCTCCAGCAAATGATTGCCGGCTTTCAGAATTTGGCGGGTTCTGTTCTGGTGGGCTTGCGGCAAGGGGTCTTTGGTGCTTTCCTGCATCAGTTGCGCAAAACCGAGAATGGCGTTCATCGGGGTGCGCAATTCATGGCTCATGCGTGAAAGGAATTCCGATTTGGCCTGGTTGTTTTTTTCGGCCAGGTTTTTGCTATACCAGAGTTCTTCCGTGCGTTCTTTGATGCGCTCTTCCAACTTGGCATAAGCGTGTTGCAATTCTTTTTCTGCATCTTTACGTTCGGAAATATTCCGGATGATTCCCAGGAAGCTTTTTGTACCGTTAACAACAGACTCAGAAACACTCAATTCCATGGGAAAAATGGTGCCGTTTTTTCGCTTGGCGGGCACTTCTCTCACCATATTGAGGATATTGCGTTTTCCCGTGGCCATATAAGTTTTAAGATATTGGTCGTGCTCACGGCGATAGGGATTGGGCATCAGAATTTTTACATTTTCGCCCAGCAATTCATCAGGCGAGTAGCCAAACTCCTTTTGCACGGCAGAGTTCACCGATTGGATCGTTCCCTCAATGTCGATATGGATAATAGGATCGAAGGCACTTTCGAGAAAGGCGCTCAGCTGGTGTTCGTTCTCGAGTATCTTTTTCTGGTTCCGGGTATTGCGGGAGTGCAGGATGAGAACCAGACCACCGATAAAAATCAACAGGCCAAATAGAAACAGAAACCAGGTCATCAGGGTTTTTAGTGGACGAAATGCTTCGGCTACAGAGACTTCTGTTGCCAGGCCAATATCGAGTTCGGGAATCCAGGTCCAGGCACCTACCACGGGTACCCCGCGATAGTCGTTATAACCATCGACCTGTATGCCGTTTTTATTTTGAATTGCGTGGTGGGCCATAAATGTCAAGGGCCACTGAGAGACTTGTTCCCGTTCCCCCCGGCGCAATTTTTTAGCAGTCAGATCCCGGCCCGGGTCTCGCACCTGAATATTAAAGATTGAACTGCGCTCAGGTTGGAGTAGCCCCATTGCAATAAGCTGACGGTCAAATCTGCTATTGGAAACCAGAAGACCTTCGTCATTGAAGGCATAAGTTTCTCCTGTTTCGCCGAATTGGCTGGCAGAAAGAATATGGGTGAAATCTTTTTCTGGTCGGAGACGAAAAGCCAGTATGCCAACCGTGTCTCCTGATTCATCGCGGATGGGGGTTGAGACGAACATCGTGGGCCAACCGGAATGAAAAACCCCCTTTTCATCGGGCAAATCAATCTCTCCCGAAAAGGGCTGGGAAACCACCGTGTCGCCTTGCAGGGAGCGATAAAAGAAATCCGATTTTCCGAGCAATTGCCGTTTGCCGATAGGTTCCTCCAGCAGGGCCCCAACTTGCAGTCCGGTGAGATCGAACACGACAAACCCAACGAACCCATAGGTCTTGCAGGCATCTCCAAGATATTTCCTGAGCCAGACAAGCTCGGCGGAGTGGCGTAATTCCTCAGCCGTTGTGGAGTCGGGTTGAGCAAGTTCAATAAGTGAAGTCAGTTTCTGATTTATTTCCGGTTGACGGGCCAGGACCTGAGCATCCAGCCTCGTATCTTCAGTCCAGAGCCTGAGTGATTCCAGGTTACCCGAAAGGACCAGCCTCAGCTGTGCAGACAAATTCTCTTTCATTTGTTTTTCAACAGACCAGATTCCCAGGCCGCCAACGCTCAATAGCGTCACGATAGTCAGAGTGAAAAACAGGGAAAGAGGAGGAATTTTTTTCAGGGATTCTTCGAAAAAACTATTTTTTGGGGCCGGGCTTGCCATGGGCTTTTTCTCTAACAAAACGTTGACCAGAAACTGTCGGATATAAGTTGTTTGGGTACATTGTTCCTCTTATCTAGTGTGGTGCAAAGTTTCGGGGAGTGCAAGTTTTTTTCACAGAATACTAGTGTAAATGTTTATGCGTATAGAAAATAGACTTCCTTTTAATTGATGGTAGGTGTTTGATATTCAGAGTGTAACCTGTAAGAAGCAACGCATATTTTTTGGGAGAGGGAATTTTTTGCGCATATATTGGGACACCTAAAAGATAGAAAAGCCTAAATATCGGGTGTCGCCATGGAATTTTCGCAGGCATCTAAAAGATTTTGCGCGTTTGCATAGGTGTCGTCTTTAGCCAGCACATTTTTTAGTAGTGGGATGGCTTGTCGACATTTGAGGAGCTTGCTGTAAATTTCACCCATGATGAATTGCAGATGAATCTCATCAGGGTCGATCAGACTGTAGCGGTTGCCGTACATGAGCACTTCTTTGGCTTCGCCCAGACCCCGGTAACTGAAAACGATGCTTTGCAAAAGTTTGAGATTCAAGGGATCTTGAGCAAGAGACTCCAGCGAATATTCCAGTGATTTCAGATAGTCTTTTTTCATATTGTAAAATTCGGCAGCCGAATGCCTGAGTGCTTTGTCCGCGGGATTTTTTTCTGTTGCCTGGAGAAGGTTGATCAGTCCGATCTCCCGCATCACGGTGCCCATTTGGCGGGGGTCATTTTTAACAACCTTTTTGAAATAGTCCAGCGCCTCGGTTTTTTTTCCTATTTCCAGAAGGTTATAACCCATATACAAATGTGCGTAACTCAAGTTTGAATTTTTTTCCAAAGCCATTTTGAGCAGTGCAATACTTTTTTCATATTCACCGATCTGGTAATAGCTGTGGCCGAGGCTGAGCAGGTTTTCCCAGCTTTCAGGGTTTGTTTCTACCTGTTTGATCAGCCGGGCGATTTGCTTGCGGTCGGCCTGCAAATGATAGCGAACCAGGTTATTGTCCTGGGTCAGGCTCAGGGCTTTGAGCAGTTGCCCCCGGTTGCCGTACATCACACCGCGTTGGTAAAGGTCCATGGCCTGGTAATGGGTTTTCAGCTGCATCCGGTCTGGGGCTGAAAGATTTTCCACATATCGGGCAATTTGATCAAAGGATGTTCGGTTGAACACATACTTTTCTTTGCCGGATACACCGATGACATTTCCCAGGTTGAGATAAAACTCAATGGCGGGATGGTTGTCGGTGATGAGGCCCTTGCCTAAAGCCTGAACTTGTTCATCAAGAAACCAGATATTACTCAGAAAGGCAAAAATATTGGGGATTTCAATATCGGCCAGCGCTTTTTTGACACCGGGTTCCTGCAACCGCGTTTTGAGTTTTTCAAAATCAATGCGAATGGGTTGATCGGAACCGATGAGAAGCATTTCGCCTGCGACCGGCATCCAGCCCATGGTGTAGGGAAAAACAGAGCGGAAGGTGCCAAAGTGCATCGCCACTTCTTTTTCTCCCTGACTGTGGAGGGGAACCCATTGTGCTGATAGGCCTCCCGGTTTCAGGTGTTTTTTCTGCAGTTCATAATATTCCCGGGTATACAGGTTCACCGTGAACGCCGTGCGGGGCGGGGGTGGCTCGGAGGTGATGACATCGTAAAGTTTGTGGGTGGTCAGCAGATGGTTGCGCCCATCTTGAATGATGAAGTTTACTTTGGGATTTTTGAGCACCTGCCGGTTTTCTTTGGCAAATATCCTTCCTGCATTGATGACACTCGCAGACAACTCCAGGCTGTCGACAGACTTGACTAAAGGGTGAAGGCTCGCCGCTCCCGTAGTTTGTCCGGTGCCGAAGCAGACGACCAGCACGTCTTCAGGTTGGTCTACCAGCAGGATGGGAATGTGGGCAAACAGTTTCATATAACGTGTCGCGATCAGGTTGGATGCAGACATGGAAATGCCGTTGGTGATCAGGCTTTTTGCATCCGGGTCGAGAACGCCGTAATCGCCTTCGAACACGGCTACGGTGTCGGAGACCCCTTCTTCGAAATACAGCAACTTTTTAAGATTGCGTTTCCCGGCACTGTCTCGCATGAAAAACGGATGCAACAAGTCATCGGGAATGGTGGTGTTGACAAAGAGGATCAGTGCCACAAACACAGCGGCCAAGCCTTTGCGCACGGCCAGGGTCAAATAGTTTCCGGTTCTAAACAGCAAAACTACGGTTAGCAAATTCAGCGTGGCGACCAGGGTCAGGCTGGCCTGGCTGCCTAGATTCGGGAGGAGAAGAAAACCGGCACACAACGAACCCAGAATGGCTCCCAGAGTATTTGCCGAATAGATCAGGCCGGTGGCCTCGCCGATGTTTTTATGTTTAGAACCGGAAATCATTTTTATCAACAGAGGAAAGCACATACCCAAAAACACAGTGGGTATCAACATGAGCCCGGCGCAATCTTTGAAGTAGCGTAAAAATGTTGCAAGGGGTTGGCTCAGGTTGTAACTGTTCCAGGGGGCGGAAAGGATCGACTCAAGCCCGTACAGGGAACCGATCACATAAAGGCCGGTCCCCGCTTGCAGTATCAACAAGGTTGTGCGGATATTATGAATTTTTGTTGCCAGGGGGATCAATATCAGGCTCCCCAGAAAGATTCCCAGAAGAAAAACACTCAGCATCATGCTGAAGGAGTACACGGTGCTGGCGATGCTGAATACTAATAATCGCGTCCACAAAACTTCGTAGGCCAATGCCGTGAACCCGCAGATAAAACTGATGCCCATCCAGAATTTTTGATCCGGGCTCCAGTTGATACGCGGCATCTGTAAAGGGGGCAGGCGGAATTTCCAATCTGCGCCGGGAACGGTTTCCAGATAGATGCTCAATGCGCCGACTCCTATCAGCAGATTTGCCCCTGCCGCCAGAAGAACCGTTTGTAAAACCCCGAATGTTCCCATCAGGAAGAACCCGGCCATCAGGCAACCCAATGCGGCACCCAGGGTATTGAGGGCATATAAAAGGCTCACCTGAGTGCCAATGCGGCTGTCATCGGTGATGCAGTATTTGCTGATGATCGGCAGGGTGGCTCCCATGAGGGTGGTGGGAATCAGCATCAAAACAAACGCGAAACCCATTTTTATCAAATTCTGCAAGACAATGGATTCGGGGAGCACGCTGTGAAGGGAGGCGTAGACTCCTGAAAAATTAGCAAAAAGAACAGAAAGCAGAGCCCCACTGGCAAAAATCAGGATTTCTACCCAGCCATAAATGAGCAAGGCTTTTCTTCCTGCAAGCGAAGTATTGGTTTCCGGCAGCCGGTCGATGGCATAACCAAACAGATAACTGCCCAGGCCCAAACCCGCCATGAACGCCGCCAGCACCACCGATACAGAAAACACGCTATGACCGAATACCAGGGTCAGCATTCGGGTCCAGACGATTTCATAAACCAGCGCGGTGATGCCGGAAATAAAAAATAAAAAATAAACGATGGGAGAGCGTTGCATGTTTTATAAGTGTTTTGGGTTAGGGCATTCTGCTTCGAAACAGGCAGATCAAATCCCCCCAACCCCCTTCGTAGAAGGGGGAGTTTTAATGGACCCCTCTTTTTAAAGAGGGGCTGGGGTGATTTAGAGCCTTTCGCACAATAGGCGAACCGTGCAGGTCTGCAAATTAATTGACATTGGCACAGGCTTCAAGTAATTTTTAGAGACACATTACAGGTATTTTTTCCAGAATCATAATGAAGGTTTCATGAATGGGAACGCAAGAAATAAAAATTGCCGATGTCGATCATCCTTATGCCAGAGAAAATGGCATTGAGTGGTCTGAGGAGGCGTGGGAGAGGGTGAAACACGCCCCGGAATTTGTGCGTCCGGGTATCCGCAAGCTGATGGTTCAGCGTTGCATGAAAAGAGGTTTTAAAATAGTCACTTCCGATTATCTGACCGAAATTCGCAATGAGTCCATGATGCTGGTGTCCAAGAGGGTCAAGGGCTTCGGTTTTGAAGAGCTGACTATGGACGCTTTCGATGTGGCGAAGGAAAAAATGCGGCAAAGCCCGCGTAAAGTCGAGGTGATTGAGGAAATAGAAGATTTTCTCGCTATGCGTACCGAGAAAAAAGACGATATTGTTGAAAAATTCAAACAGTATATGGAGGTCGCACCACCCCAGGGTGTGCCCTGGAGTAAAGAAGCGCTGGAGAAAATGGAGAAGGTACCGCCCTTTGTTCTGGGTATGGCCAAACAGACCATTGAGGGTCGTGCCAAAGAGCGCGGAGATAAGATGATCACCCCTGCTATCATTGATGAAGTATTCACCAATATCATGCCGGCATCGGCCAAAGAGGCAATGGGGATGGAGTTGACCGAAGAGGACCTCAAGCTCGATGAGCAGATAGATAAGGAAGAACCGGTGGAAGTTTCGCTGAAATGGGAAGACGATGCTTTGAAAAAAGTTTCCAAAATTCCTATCCCTTTTATTCGTAATATGGCGGTGAAACGCATTGAACAAGAAATTGCCAAAGAAGGAAAAGAGGTTGTGACGCTTGAGTTGTTCGATAAATACCGCTTCACTTTTTAATCGCGAGGTTATTTATGGATTGGATTTATTTCGCAGAAATGGGGATTTTGGGCGCACTACTTCTTTTTGTTACGGAGAGCTGTCGGGTTCCTGTCCGGCAAAAATCTTACAGAGAAGCACGTAAATAAGTTGGAAATTAGACAGTTACCGGATGCCTTCCTCAAACCGGGGAAGGCATTTTTTTTGCGTCCTCTTAGTGGCGGAGGCTTGCCGCTGAGTTTTTCGAAAAAATAATATTTTATGAGAACAGAACTTCCTGAACACAAAGGTTGGTTGCGGGAATACCGGTGGTTTTTATTGCTGGAAGGGTTGCTGGCCGCCGGTATTTTTTATGTTGATCTATCCCTGGAGTTGGGGGTAGCGGGGGGAGTTCTTTATATAAGCCTGGTTCTGGTGGCTTTGTGGGCGCGGCAGAAACGCTATGTCTGGGGCGCGGCGGTATTGGGAACCCTGCTGACCATTCTGGGGTATTTGTTGTCCCCGCCTGGAGGCGAGCTCTGGAAGGTGGTCTTAAACCGGATTATTTCCATACTGGCCATCTGGGCCACCGCAGTTCTTTGTTATTTATTCAAGATAAATGAAGAGGCTTTGGAGGAGCAGTTCAAGAGTCTGGCTAAAAAGGATGCTGAACTTGAGTGCTTCAACCTGCAATTGGAAGAAAAAATTGAGGAACGCACCAATCAGCTTCATGCCATGAACCTTTTTCTTGAGCGTGAGGTCAAAAAAAACCTGAAAGCAAAAAAAGAATTGGAAGTTCTGCTTGCTGATTTGGAGCATATGAATATCGAGTTGAAAAGTTTTGCGCATGTGGTCTCGCATGATCTGAAGGAGCCGCTGCGCGGAATCACTTACAACGCGCAATGGCTTCTGGACGATTTTGGGGAACTATTAGGGGGAAAAGGTAAAAAATTCCTGAACCGGCTCACCTATAACACGAAAAAGATGTATCACCTGATCAATGACCTTTTACAGTTTGCCGAGGTGGGGAATGTTAAAGAGTTATCGGTTCCTGTCTCCTCGGAGACTCTGGTGGAGGAGGTAGTCAGGGTTTTGGCGCCACAAGAAAACATTGTGATAGAAATCCAGCAACCCATGCCAGAGGTGGACTATTCTCCTATCCGGTTGGAGCAGGTTTTCCAAAACCTGATTGCAAACGCAATCAGGCATTTTGGTAAACCGGCAGGGAAAATTGTGATATCCTGCGTATCCCAAGACCAATATTGGTGTTTCAAGGTTTGGGATAACGGGCAAGGGATCCAGGAAAAATATTTTGCTAAAATTTTTGAGATGTTCCAGAGCCTGGGGCATAAAAAGCCGTCGGGTTCTACGGGCATTGGCCTGGCATTGGTCAAAAAGATCGTTGAACAAAACGGGGGCGATATTCGGGTAGAATCGGAATTCGGTGAGTACACCTGCTTTAGTTTTACCGTACCAAAAAAAGTTGAAAAACGGAGAAAAAATAATGCGTAACAGTGGCCCAATTTTAATCGTGGAAGATAATGAAACCGATGCCTTATGTCTGGAAAAGGCGTTTGAGGAAAATGGCATCGAAAAACCCATCGTAACAGCCTGGAATGGAGAAGAGGCTCTGACTTATCTCAAAGCCGAGTCCTCGGATATGCGTATTCCCAACCTCATCCTGCTGGATCTGAATATGCCCATCATGAACGGGTTTGAATTTCTCAAGGCGGTGAAATCCGACGACCGGCTCAAAGTCATTCCGGTGGTTGTTCTCACCAGCTCGATATCCCGAATAGATATGAATGACAGTTATGATAATTGCGTGGCGGGTTATATTGAAAAGCCCCTGGACCCGGAAGGATATCGCGAAATTGTCCGTGTCCTTGACCAGTACTGGACATTGAACTATTTGCCGACCATCAATTAACCGGGTTTGTCATGAATGAAACCCAGTCTGCTCATGCTGACCGGTTGTTTTGTTTTGGCCTGGGTTTTTCCGCATTGGCTTTGGCTGAGCGGCTCTTGTCCAAAGGGTGGCATGTCTCAGGAACCTGCCGGGAAGGTGACAGGCTAGACGCGAGCGCAATTAAAAATACCTGTTTTTTTGATGGTTCTCCCCCCGCTACCCCTGAAATTTTTAAGGCCATTGCTGATGCAACGCATCTTTTAATCACCATTCCTCCCCAACCTTCCGGCGATGTGGTGCTGAAAAATTTTGCTCAAGAGATTTTCAACGCCAGCCATTTGCAGTGGATCGGATATATCTCTTCTACCGGTGTTTATGGCGATGCCCAGGGGAAATGGGTGGATGAGTCCTCGCCTTTACGCGGGTCGACCGACCTCAATCGTAAACGTGTTGCGGCAGAGTCGGCCTGGCTCAAGATGGGCAGGGATCATGCTTTGCCGGTGATGGTTTTTCGCTGTGTGGGTATTTATGGGCCGGGCAGGAATTTACTGGTTTCTGCACAACAAGGACGCGCCCGGCGTATTGATAAACCTGGCCTGGTGTTTTCCCGTATTCATGTTGAAGATCTTGTGCAAACGCTGGAGGCTTCAATCAAAAAACCCCATCCCGGCGCAATATATAATGTCAGCGATGACGGCCCTTGCCCACCGGCCGAAGCGACAGCATACGCTTGCCGTTTGCTGGGTGTGGAACCGCCGCCCCTGGTGCCTTATGAGAAAGCGGATCTTTCTGCCACCGCCCGGGGTTTTTACAACACCAACAAACGCATCTCGAACAAAAAAATTAAAGAAGAACTCGGTGTGAAACTGCGCTACCCTGATTACCGTTCCGGCTTGGATGCCCTGTTTAAAGATTTTCAGCGTTTATGAGGATATTTGTTTAAAGGCTGTTGGTATGACCGCGAGACAAAAATCTATTGCCAATTATATTTTAATAGGCCTGATAGGGTTGAGCCTGATCGGGATGGTGGGTCACAGTTTCTATAAGGGGGTTCAGATGAGTACCAAATATGCCCCTTTGATTGATGCCGCAATGGTTATTAAACTGGAAACTACGACTGCCCACCTTTGGTTCGAGGAAATTCTGCACGGGGACCGTCACGAGAATATGGAAACCGTCTGGCATCATTTAGGTCAGGCAAGTTGGTATGTCAAGGCCATGTTGGAAGGGGGAACAAATCACAAGGGAACATTTATTCCGCTGGAGGACGCACAAATGCGTCAAAAAATATTAGAGGCCGGGGAAAAACTCCGTGAATTTAGAGCAATAACACAGCAGAGGATTGAGGCAATAAAAACATCTGGGTCCGGCACCGATATTGATCAGCGTTATGATGCCGTATTTTCCGAGTTCATCCGAAAGGCCGATGAGGTGGAAGCAAGGCTCCATCAAATAATGACCGCAGATTTAAACCGTTTTAAAATCACATACGCTTTTTTGTTGGCCACCTGCCTGTTGTTGTTTGTTGTATTTGTAATATTACTGCGTCGCCTGGATTCTCTACGTGCAGAAAAATTAGCCGCTCATTTTGAGAGTCTCCGCGATATTTCAGAACGTGAGAACAGGGAAAAAGCGATTTTGGCCGAACGCCAAAACCTGTACGATATGCTCGATAACCTGCCGGTGGCATTTCATGTGCAAGCGCCGGATTATTCCGTCCCTTTTGCCAATAAGATATTCCAGGAAAGGTTCGGCAAGGTTAAAGGTCGGATGTGTTACGATTTGATGCATAAAAGGACGCAACCTTGTGAGCCATGCAATACCTTTCGTGTTTTTGATACCGAAGAAACGCGACAATCGGTGTGGCAATGTTTTGATGGAAGAACTTATCTTACTGTGGAAACCCCCTTCAAGGATCTAGATGGAGGTCCACTTGTCATGGAAATGGCAGTGGATATCACTCAGCAAAAAAAGGCGGAGGAAGAATTGGCCCGTGCTCATGATTTGCTCGAGATCAAAGTGAAAGAGCGAACCGCGGCTCTGGCTGATGTTAATGAAGAGCTGGAAAGAAGCAATCAAGCGCTCAATGATTTTACGGCCATCGCTTCGCATGACCTGAGGGAACCCTTGCGCAAAATTGTCCTGTTTGGAGATTTTTTGCGGGATTCTGTCAAGAACTTGAGTGAAAAAGAAACGGATTATATTGAGCGGATGCAAACTGCGGTCACGAGAATGCAACAGTTTCTGGACGATTTACTCAGTTACTCCAAAGTACAGCTGCAAGTAAAACCCTTTGCCGCAACCGATCTTGAGGATGAAGTTAAGGCCGTGCTTTCGGATCTGGAGGTAAGAATAGCGGAGACGGGCGGAAAAGTGGAAATACTGAAACTCCCAGCGATTGATGCCGACAGACGGCAAATGGGTCAGTTATTTTTAAACCTTATTGGCAATGCGCTGAAATTTCACCGTGAGGGTGTCCCTCCGGTAATCACTATTGACAGCTGCAAAGCGGAAAATAATTGCTGGACGGTTACCGTTGCAGATAATGGCATTGGGTTTGAGGAAAGATTTATCGAAAAAATATTCAAACCCTTTGAGCGTCTGCATGGCCGCAGTGTGTATGATGGGAGTGGTATGGGAATGGCGATTTGTCAAAAAATAGTCGAACGCCATCATGGAACCCTTACCGCCAAAAGCGTTCCGGGAAAAGGCTCCACATTCATAGTTACCCTTCCTGAAAAACAAAAATAATTTTTCTTGGGCTGCTGCAAATAAAAAAAGGCAAATCCCCCCAACCCCTGTGATACTCCCTCCCTGGCTTTCATGCCCCGAAGTGGGTACTTCGTAGAAGGGGGAGCTTCAATGGAC
>CAZEBI010000017.1:0-26257 GCA_964510355.1 uncultured Nitrospina sp.
TCCCAGGTTTTTTTATCCGCAATAACCTTAATTTTTGCTTTTTATTCGCCTATATTTGCAGGGGGCAAGAGGGCGAAACCGTTATGTTTTACGGCCTTGAAAGAAAGTTTTTTAAGGGCCCTTAAATTTCGTTGACAACACTATATGTTGTGTTACTTTCAGTGGGCGATACACGATATGGGCGTTTTGTGGCAACAGGCCCCCAGAAATTCTTAAAGAGAAAAGCACGGTTTGGTATTAGGTTCGTCCTTGAAACTATTGTGCTATAACTGATTGTTGAAATAATTTTCTTAGCGATACGGAGCGTCACTATGCTAATCCAGCGGGTATTTACCGAAGATCATCAGGACCCCTACGAGGGGCTTTGTTTTGTCGAACGGGATTCCAAAATCACGAATGCAGATGGTTCTTTGGTTGCTGAAATCAAGAATGTTTTGGTGCCGGATACCTGGTCGCAGGTGGCGGTGGATATCATGGCGCAGAAATATTTTCGCAAGGCGGGAGTTCCGGCGCGCTTGAAAAAGAAGTTTGAGCCCGGTTTACCCGAATGGCTTTGCCCGTCGGTTCCAGATGAAGAGGGGCTAAACCAGCTCCCTGAATCGGCGCAGTTTTCCCGCGAAACCACCTCGCAGGAAGTTTTTCACCGCTTGGTCGGGTGCTGGACGTATTGGGGCTGGAAAAACAATTGTTTCAGTAGCGAAAAGGACGCACGCAGTTATTATGACGAGATGCGTTATATGCTGGCCCGGCAGTTGGCGGCACCGAACTCTCCGCAGTGGTTCAACACGGGTTTGAACTGGGCATATGGCCTGGAAGGACCGGCGCAAGGGCATTATTATTTCGATCCGGAGATCGGCGCACTACAAAAATCTAAAAGCTCTTATGAGCGACCGCAGCCACACGCCTGTTTTATTCTTTCTGTTGAAGATGATCTGGTGGGCGATGGCGGCATCATGGATCTGTGGCGGCAGGAAGCCCGGTTGTTCAAGTTCGGGTCTGGAACCGGAAGCAACTTCTCCAATCTGCGTGGTAACGGCGAGGCTCTTTCCGGCGGTGGAAAGTCTTCCGGGCTGATGAGTTTCCTGAAAATAGGGGACCGTGCGGCGGGAGCGATCAAGTCTGGCGGAACCACACGACGCGCGGCAAAGATGGTCACTCTCGACATGGATCACCCGGATATTGAAGAGTTCATCGAATGGAAGGCCAAAGAAGAGCGCAAGGTTGCGGCGCTTGCGGCAGGAAGCAAGATCACCTGCCGGAGCCTGAAAGAGATCATCCATGCCTGCTGGTCCGAAGACGAGGGAGAAGAAACCCGGTTTGATGTGCAGAAAAATAAAGCGCTAGGTAAGGCTGTGCGCAAGGCATTGGATTGTTTTATTCCTGAAAGTTATATTTATCGCGTTATTCAGTTGGCCCGACAGGGGATCAAAGACATCGAGTTTGAAGAGTACGACACCAACTGGACTTCGGAAGGCTACCTGACTGTTTCGGGGCAGAATTCCAATAACTCGGTCCGGCTCACCAATGAGTTTCTGCGCGCTGTCGAATGCGATGGCGACTGGAACCTGACCGGCAGGATAGACGGCAAGGTCATGAAGACTCTGCCAGCCAAAGATTTATGGGAAAAGGTCAATCATTCCGCCTGGTCCAGTGCTGACCCGGGCCTCCAGTTTCACACGACGATCAACGAGTGGCATACTTGTCCACAAGACGGACCGATCCGGGCTTCCAACCCCTGCTCGGAATACATGTTCCTCGATGACACCGCCTGCAACCTGGCATCGATCAACCTGATGCGTTTCTATAATGAAGAGAAGGGCGTTTTTGAAGTAGACCGCTATCGCTCTGCTTGCCGTCTATGGACTCTCACTCTGGAAATTTCAGTGATCATGGCGCAATTTCCTAATAAGGCTATTGCCAAAAAGAGTTTTGATTTTCGTACTCTGGGCCTGGGTTACGCCAATCTGGGAGCCTTGCTCATGGTGATGGGAATTCCTTATGACTCGGAAAACGGTCGGGCTATCTGTGGCGCGATTTCTGCGATCACGACAGGAGCCGCTTATGCCATGTCTGCGGAAATGGCTGGCGAGCTGGGTGTCTTTGCGAACTTTGAGAAGAATCGCAGCTCCATGCTCCGGGTTCTGAAAAACCATTGGCGTGCGACGCATAATGCGGAAGTTCATGAGTATGAAGGCCTCACCACTTTTCCGCAGGGTATCCATGCGGAACATTGCCCATCCTATCTCCTGGAGGCGGCCCGCAAGGAATGGACCGATGCACTGGCAATGGGCGAACGCAATGGTTTTCGCAATGCCCAGACCACCTGCATCGCGCCGACGGGTACGATCGGATTGCTGATGGATTGCGATACCACGGGCATCGAACCGGATTACGCACTCATTAAATACAAGAAGCTGGCGGGAGGCGGTTATTTCAAGATTATCAATCAGTCGGTTCCCGGTGCACTGCGAAGGTTGGGTTACAAACCCGATGAGATCAAAGATATTGTCGAATATTGTGTGGGCACAGGAAGTCTTGTCTCCGCGCCTTATATCAACCGGGACTCCCTGCGGCAAAAGGGTTTTACCGATGAGGTGCTGGATAATATTCAACTCGAATTGCCGAAGGTTTTCGATGTCAGCTTCGCGTTCAATAAGTTTGTCCTGGGAGAACAGTTCTGCAAGGATGTGTTGAAGTTGACCGATGAGCAGCTGGACTCAATAAGTTTTAGCCTGCTGGAACACCTGGGTTTTGCGCAAGAGGAAATTGATCAGGCCAATGACAGCATTTGCGGAAGAATGACGGTTGAAAATGCTCCCCATCTCAAAGAGCGTCATTACCCTGTTTTCGATTGCGCCAATCAATGCGGAAAATATGGCAAACGGTTCATTCGCCCTGAGGCACATATCCGCATGATGGCGGCGGCTCAGCCTTTTCTTTCCGGTGCGATATCCAAAACCATCAATATGCCTAACGATGCCACCATCGTCGATGTGGAGCGGGCCCATATACTGAGTTGGAAGCTGATGCTCAAGGGAACCGCCATCTACCGCGATGGTTCTAAACTGAGCCAGCCGTTGAACAGTGTGGCGGTTGACAGTTTCAATCAGTTGCAGACGCAAGATGAAGCCCCGGTCATGCAGGTGGCTAAACAGATTGTTGAAGCGGTGCGCAAACGCAATGTCCTGCCGCATAGGAGAAAAGGCTATACCCAGAAAGCTTCCATCGGCGGGCACAAAGTTTACCTCAGAACCGGTGAATATGAAGATGGCACGCTGGGTGAGATTTTTATCGACATGCATAAAGAAGGCGCGGCATATCGCAGTCTGATGAACTGTTTTGCCATCGCGATTTCACTGGGGCTACAACATGGGGTGCCGCTGGAAGAATTCACCGATGCGTTTGTGTTCACCCGGTTTGAACCCAACGGCATTGTTACTGGCAACAAGGCCATCACCATGTCCACTTCAACCATCGATTATATTTTCCGGGAACTGGCTATCACTTATCTGGGCCGGACCGACTTGGCTCAGGTGACTCCAGATGATCTGCGGGCCGATTCCATCGGCACCAAGAACCAGCAGTCCAGTGACAATGATGACATGCCTGAATCCAATATACCGGGAGGTGCAACGACCACGCAAGCGGTGGTTTCTTCTTCGGCAGTCGTTCCGTCCAACGGTAACGGCAATGGCGCTTCTGCGGTTGCGACCTCCACGACAGTGATCGCCAAGCTGAAAGGTTATGAAGGCGATGCCTGCCAGGAATGCGGATGTTTGACATTGGTTCGCAACGGAACCTGCTTGAAATGCATGACCTGTGGAGCAACATCAGGTTGCTCCTGAACCTTAAATAGATATTTTGGAGTCCCGCCCAGCGAGTTCGTCGCTGGCTTCTCTGCATTAAGAGAGTCCCTTTATTTTCCAGTCCGGTTGGCTTTTTGACGAATCAGTGGTTTTGCGCAACGAAACCCGAAGGTAGGGTTATTCATTTTAAGATCGACATGATTGCGAAATGAAATACGCGCCTGTTCTTTATCGCTGGTCCACCCGCCACCCTTGACAATACGGGTATCAGGCGGGAGCTTTGCGGAGTTCACCCATTCCCAGACATTCCCGGCCATATCCATCACGCCACTGGCACTGGCACCCACTTGAAAAGAGCCCACTGGCGCGGAAAACAGGTGGCCGTCTTTTTCCCCAAATAAATTGGCACGCCGGGGAAGAAATTTTTCTCCCCAGGGATAGGAGAAGTTCGTGACACCTCGGGCGGCGGCTTCCCACTCTGCTTCGGTGGGCAGGCGTTTGCCCGCCCATCGGCAATACTTACTCGCTTGAATCCAGTTGATACCCATTGCCGGGCATCTCGGGCAGTTTTTTCCGCCGACAAAGGGTTTTTCGTTATAGTTGGGTTGGTATTGGCGAAATTGAGTGACGGTGATTTCTGTTCGGTCAATATAAAATGCCGCCAGATTTGTAAATGGGGCTTTGTTCAGACGCCCTGCGGGGACGGTGAGGTATTTCCCGGCATTGATCAGGATCATCAAAGTCTGGTCGTGTTTGTTGAGAACAGTGGGAAGCAAAGACGATTTTACCGAGCCGCGTAAAACCGGGTTCCGGTTCAGGGAAGTCGTTTTTTTTTGTCGAGAGGGTTTCTTTCTATGTTTTTTTTTCTGGACCGACTGCTCTGTCGGGTAATTCTTCAGGTAACGCTTGCGGTGTTTTTTGTTGGCAGGGGCGCAGGCGCTGACCCAGGCAAACAGGAGGATGAAAAATATCAATGGCCTCAAGGCTTCCCCTTGTTCATGATGGCATCTATTTGTTCCTTGAGGCGGCGGTATTTTGCATAGCTTGTTTCTGCCGCCTCTTTTTTGCCCATCAACTCATAGGTGTAGCCCAGGCTGTACCAGGAATTATAATGCGTGGGGTCCAACTGCAGGGCTGACTTGAAAGCCTTTTCAGCTTCCACATATTTTTTTTCTAAATTATAGATTCCCCCCAGGCCATAATAGCCATCAATGTTTTTGGGGTCTTGTTCGATAGCCTTTAAAAAAGATTCCCGAGCACTGTCAAACTCTTCGTGTTTGTTATGCTCGATTCCCTCGAGAACATATTGCGTGCTCGTCTTTTCCCCGCATTGGGCTAAAATCAGACCCATAAGCAGTAGGGCAAAACATTTCAGAAATAATTTGAGACGGTTCATAATAGAGGCTGGTCGATCATAATTAGAAACGATGGAAAAAAGCATGAAAACCTTGTTCAATATAATACCAATGTTTCTCCCCTCTTATAGAAAAAAGCGCTATGTCTTTGTTTGACCCAGGAATGATAGCCCTGTTTGTCGGGCTCATATTTTTCACCTGCGGCGTTATTTTTTTCTGGCAGGAGGCGCGGGGAATTTTTTATCTTTGGCGGTCTTTGCATGCCAAGCAGTTCGAAGAAAGGGCCGGAAGGTCTTTGCTCGAAACCCAGGCCATAGCCGTGGTGTTAGAGACCTGTTCTCATCAGCGCAAAAAAATATTTTCATGCAAAGAGGAGTTTTTGCCCGACACTTTGCACCTGGTCTCTCAGATAGCTGCCATTTATTACCCCGATGAGAAAGCGCCGATTCAAAAAGCCCGCATCGGAAATATACTCTCAGCTTTTTTGGAAGTGAACCGAAAAATTCTGGACATGCTGGAAATCCCCGGTCTGGAAAGGCTGACGCAATTTCGTCTGCGCGAGGTGTTTGCGAGAGAGGCTACAAATAAAGAAAGCTCCTCGTGGATGCCGGATTTTTTAATACGCTCTATCCGGCTTAGGGTCATGCGGGTGCTGTGGGTTCAGTGGTTGTTGTTTGTCGGGGAGGCGGCGATAAAGGTTTATGGCGAACACCGGGCAGATGAGATCATTGAGCCGGAAACCCTGCTGGACGAAATGGACCCCTTGCAGGATGAAGCGGATCTGTCTTTGCCGGGTGAGGTGCGTGAAATCGTGGAAAGATCGAAAAAAAAGATTTTGTTTGCGGTCAAGCCTCTACCGTGGGTGGAGGTTAAATCCATTTATATTGCGCTGGCTCAAAATATTGCCCAAGTCTGGCACCCTGAATCCTCTATGCCTTTATATGAAGTCCGGGTTTATGATTTGCTAAATAGCAATTGCCTGGAATGGGCGGGAAAATTAAGCGAAAAACCTGTGCTGAACAAAATGCTCGGTCTCAGGTTGAGTCATTTGACCGGCGCGCGCGATATGACACTGCCCGATAATAAATTGTCCGACTGGCTGAAAAAATATCAGGTGGGGCGTGCGGCAAAATGGTCGAAAACAATTTTTAAAACTTTGCAGAAAAAACAACCCGCAATCCTGTTGCGCGATGTGGCGTTGGGGCTGGCCCTGGAAGGCGGCAAACGCGGACTGGTTTTATACCTTCACGGAAAAATTGCTGAGGAAACGAATAATTTGTACAAATCACCGATGAACACAGATGGACAGGGATAAAAACTTCCCTCCCTTCATAGGGACTCAAGCCCGATGAGTTGAGGGGTTGAGCAGGGAGGGTTGGCTGACTTTGCGCTCAAACTTCAGTCAACTTATAGTCAAGAATGGATTTGGTAAAATGAATTAGGAGGACACCATTTCATACCGATCACCAAGCCGTAGACATGAACAATGTTGCTTCTACAAATATGCAACCGCAGATACTGCGAAAAATGTCCTTGCCACGCGGACATTGCGTTGGAGTTCTCCCACTATATTTAATGATCCGTTCGATGTGACGAGGAATTACGTTTAAATTTTACCGAGGAAGAGGTCAATAATGGTCTAAATGAAAAAATGGCTTCATATATTGAGAAAGGCCTAACTTTAAGCCCCCATGCTAATCCAAAGCTTAGGCTTCTAATGGGCATGGCTAGCCAAGGGGACCTGAGCACACGAAGAAGACTTGCTTCCAATTTAAGAAATAAATCTTTTCCTACCACAGGAGGGCAAGTTCAATCACGAAAAGACCTTCAGGGGACATGGCGGAAAATGGTTCCTGCTTTTCGTATTCTGTGTTTTTCTGAATCGAGGGATGTTGCACCCATGTGGTTGCATTACGCAGATAATTACAAAGGTGTCGTCATGGAGTTTGAGGTGGTTGATGTGACAGACAGTCCTCTTCTTAGTGCACGGGCAGTAGAGTATCTAGACTCACCCCCTGTACTTGCTGATGCTAAAACATGGGTTGATTTAATGTTCGGAGAAATGAGCCAAACTCAACTGTTTGACGACTACTTCTACTTAAAGACCCAAGACTGGTCATATGAAAAAGAATGGAGGATCGTTTCTCATGCCCGTGAAAATGAACTGGGGTTGTATGCTGACTATCCCTTCAATCTTGGCGAATTAAATACAATCTACTTTGGACCCAATTGCCCAGATGAAGATAAAAGGGAGATCACCTCAATGCTTATTCATGGTTTAGAGCATGTCTCAACCCGTTCGGGGGTGCTCGATAAACGTACTTCTAAAATCATATTTCCTGGTTAGGGAATACTGGCTGCGTTTCTACATGTGGCTGGCGAAAGCCCGAAACCAACATAACCCCAAAACCAGCAAACCCTCCCCAGACCCCTCCCTATGAAGGGAGGGGGTATGAAAATCCCCTATCTTTTATGTGATTCAACAATAACCGGGCAAGGTTCGGCAGGTTGTAAATCACCCCAGCCCCTCTTTGTAAAAGAGGGGTCCATTGAAGCTCCCCCGAAGTACCCGCTTCGGGGCACGAGGGTAAGGTGAAATATCACGACATAGATGGACAGAGATAAAAACTTTTATCACTCATCTTGGCCACCGTGTTTCCAGATAATTTGTTTTTCCTTGTTTTTGATATAGGCATATTCGTTGTCGGCTTTTTCATTGAGTGTGAGCGGGTCGTTCACGTCCACCACCATTGCTGAAACTTTTTCCATATTCCCGCCGAGTTGTAAAGTGATCTGATCGCCATTCTCCATCACCTTGTTTTTATAAATAAACAGAAAATTATAATAATGTGAAAAATATAATGGGATGTCTCCGTATTTTTCAAAACCTTCATCTTCAGTGATCATAAGTCTGTGATTTCTTTAGTGAGGAGGTAAGAAACGCGAACGCCGCTGGTATAAACATCGGCCCAGTGCGAAGCTTTTTTCTGTTCGGGGGTGAGCAGGTCGTGATAGGTGCAAGGGCGTGTCTGGTATTTCGTCCAGTCGATTTTGTCAAACGACATTCCTAGCGACTGGAACCATATTTCCAGCAATGCACAGGTGGGTAGGGTGATGAGGCTCAGGTCTTTGTCTTTGTACGGGAACGAATGCGGCAGGCGATAGTCTTTTTTTTCCGGTTGGGTCAGGGCGGTGAGCATCATTGGTAGCTTTAGGCTTTCTTCATCGATGGATTGGTAGACCTGGGGTGCGTCTTTTCCCTGGATGGCGGCATAGGCCGCAGTGAACGTATCGAGCAGGAGGGTTTCTTTCGCCACCTTGCGCATGAGTTTGAGCAATCCATAAGGTTCGACCATATAATAGAGTGTGCCGAGACAAAACACCGTATCAAAACTTCCCTCCTCCAGATTTTCCAAATAACGAAACGCATCGTCCACTTTAAAGTTATAGCGGGTCTTTGCGATCTTGGCCTGCTCGAACAGTTCTTGTCCGCGTGCGATGGTTTTTTCTTCCGTATCGATTCCCTGAACAAATTGGGCTCCCATTTCTAGAGCCGCGTAGGCGAAGGTCCCCATATGCGATCCGATATCGAGAATTCTTTTACCTTTCAAGCAACCCGGATTGTCAACCAACAGGTTATCGATTCGGGCGTTGAGGCAGGTAAAGTTGTAAGGAATGGCCCAGCGCGTCTGCCGGGTTTCAGTCGTCAGGAAAGGTGAGTCTTCGGCGATGATAATTTTCATGGTCTAATTTTGCTGTGGGGTCATTTTTTTTCAACCTCATCTTTTTAAAGCAAGCAGGTAGTCTTGTAAAGCACCAATTTTAAAGGGTTTTAGGCATGCACGGCGGCGAGGAGGTCAGGTGATTATAAGCTATTGATTTTATTGGCTTAATCTGATTTAATGGTCTAAGTTATTGAAAGTTTGGCTTTTATTTTTTCCGAGATAATGCGGTAGAGGGCTAAAAAAAGCGCGGCTCGACATAACTTATTGAATTAGTTGGTGATATTTTATTTGCGGGTGAATCTGATGTTTTCGCACTTGTTTTGCCGCAATGTTCAACCGATAATATTGTATTCCCTTTATTAAAAAGAAAAAACCCGGATGCCTTCTGTTATCCAAATTTTGAGTCCGCAGGCTGAACAGTTGCAGGCCAAGCGGCGTGAGCTGGCGGAGCGTCGGCGCCAGATTGTCGACAAGGAGCTTGAGCTTTCTACAGCAAAATCCGCATTGCATCTTTTCGAACGGCGTTATCAGAATGTTGTCGGTCCGATGTATGCAAAACTGGACCGGGTCAAGGCACAGGTTTTGGGTTTGGCGGCCAATTTTTACCCCAACGCGGAAAATTTCCAGGAAGAAGCGAAGGCGGCCCATGAGCACGCCGATGAGTTTGAGCAGGAAAAAAGTGCGGAAACAAAAAAACCCGACAAAGAATTCAATCCTCCCGAAATCCTGAAAAAACTTTTTCGCCGTGTGGCGAAAAAAATTCATCCCGATTTAGCATCTTCCACAACAGAACGCGAGCGCAGGCATGATCTGATGGCGAAACTCAATCAGGCTTACGATCAGTTGGATGAGGAGGCCATACGCACCATCCTGATGGAATGGGAGGCCCAGGCACCCCTCGAAGAAACCTTGGAACTCGGTGAACAATTGCTGCGCACGGTGAACCAGATGGCCCAGGTGCGAAAACGTCTGCGCGAGATTTTGGCTGAGTTGGAGGGTCTGACACTGACGGAAATGTTCCAGTTGCAACACAATATCGAATCTGCCGAACTGGAAGGGCGCGACCTGCTTCAGGAAATCGCCGATGATATCGAAGAGAAAATTAAAAATACCAAAACCCGGATTCGGGATATGGCTTATGACTTTATTGAATAGTGAACCCTCATGAATAAACCCTCGTCTGCCCTGAAAAAAGTTGCCAATGCGCGTCGGAAATCGCATTCCCTGCCAAGGAGCCATAAGGATACTGCCCAGGCCGAGATTTACTACAAAAATGGCAAAGGTTCTCTAGACCGGGTGAACCGCGAAAACCTCGAGACCTGGTTTCGGGAAGCGCGACTGGGAAAACCGCAAGCCCAATACAATCTTGGCGTGGTCTATTTCAAGGGTGTGGGTGTTTCTTCCGATCATGAGGAGGCGTTCAAATGGTTTAGCAAGGCGGCGGAAAAAGGCTCTGCATCAGGCCAGGGTTTTCTGGGAGTGATGTACGAAAACGGATTCGGGGTAGCTCAGGATGATGAAATGAGTTTGCACTGGTACAGAAAAGCCGCAGAACAGGAAGATGGCACGGCACAATTTAATCTTGCAAGAATGTGTTATCAGGGTAAGGCTCCAGGCGAAGCGGCAAAATGGTTCGAGAAAGCGGCGGAAAAAAATAACGATACCGCCCAGAATATGCTGGGTGTGCTTTATGAAAATGGCGAGGGGGTTGCCCAGGACTATTCCCAGGCAGAGTCCTGGTATCGAAAAGCGGCGCTCAATGGCAATGCGGCCGGACTCTATAATCTGGGCGATCTTTATGAGCAAGGAAAAGGAGTTGTGGAAGACCCAAGCCAGGCCGCACGATGGTTTAGGAAAGCGGCTTTAAATGGATTGGACCTGGCGCAATTTAAACTGGGGACTCTTTATTATTGTGGCGATGGGGTTGCCCAGGCACCGAAAAAAGCTCTGCAATGGTTTTGTAGTGCGGCGGAACAGGGCCACCCGCACGCGAAACATTTTCTGGCAACTGCCGACTTTGAACCGACCGCCGAAGATCTCTATAAAAAAGGCCAGTACTTTTTTGCGCAGAAGGAATATGAAGAAGCCTTCCTGTGGCTCAAAAGGTCTGCCAATCAAGGTTATGCCAAAGCGCAGAACTCGCTCGGTTTGCTTTACGATTATGGCAAAGGCTGTGAGAGGAATCCGCTTTTAGCGTTGCAGTGGTATCAGCGGGCGGGAGATGTGGCTTTATTTAATCTTGGAATGCTTTATTTCCTCGGGGACGGGGTAGAGCGTGATGAGCAAAAGGCGTTCTCCAGTTTTGCGCGCTCTGCCGATGAAAATGAAACCCGTGCCCAGGTTTTTCTGGGAATCCTTTATGAGAATGGTCGGGGAATTCCTCAGGACTTGCCGCAGGCGGTGAGTTGTTACCGCAGGGCGGCCTGGCAGGGAGATGCTTTCGCCCGGTTCCATCTTGCGCGTATGTATTATCACGGCAAAGGTGTCGCCCCCGACCACGCCCAGGCCTTGCATTGGTATCACAAGGCGGCGGAACAGGGATATTCGCTGGCACAATATAATCTGGGACGGATGTATTTGCATGGGGAAGGTTCCGAGCTTGACGTTGATCAGGCGATCCACTGGTTTGAGAAAGCCGCCGAGCAGGGCCATGAGTATGCCCAGTACAGCATTGGAAAAATCTTTCATACCAGAAACTCAGATGACCTGGCGTTGTTCTGGTTGCACAAATCAGCCGAGCAGGGCAACCATTTGGCGCAAAACCATCTTGGACAGTTTTTTGAAAACAGAAAAGACGAAGAAGCGGCCAACTGGTACAGAAAGGCGGCCGAGCAGGGCAATCTCCAGGCCAGCCAGAGTCTGGGGCGGATGTATTTTGTCGGCAAAGGAGTGCCTAAAGATTTTGAAGAAGCCGCAAAATGGTACCGGAAATCCACTCCGAAAAAAATGGAGAAACAATGGACGGGGGACAAGACAGATGTCACCTGGTTGCGCAAGGCGGCGCTCAAGGGGCATGTCCGGGCGCAAAATCGGTTGGCTGAAATTTATGAGCAGGGAGACGGTGTGCCACAAAGCCATAAGGAAAGCCTGAAATGGTATAGGCGTGCGGCCAACCTGGGTGATGACCTTGCCCAGTTTAACCTGGCTCGGTTGCTGGAGGCCTCGGGTGCTACGCAAGAAGCGTTGCTCTGGTTCCATAAAGCGGGTGAGCAGGGAAACCTTCTGGCCCAGGTGGAACTTGGCAACCACATAAGTGTCGATGATGAGCAGGCTTTCAAATGGTTTCGCCTGGCTGCCGAGCAGGGCCACAGCTTGGCTCAATATCATCTTGGGCTGATGTATCGTAATGGACAGGGCACCCCCGCCGACTTTCAGGAGGCCATCCACTGGCTTCGCCGCTCCGCCGAGCAGGATCACTTGCCCGCCATCGGAGCCCTGCAAAAACTTGAACACTCCTTGACCGTATAAATATCCTGATAACATAGACTGGCTTTCTGTAAGGTTTACGCGTTTGCCGCGACTTTATTTTAAGGGACTTTTTGTGTCTTTTTATATATAGTTATCTACATATTTAGATATATGATCGGAGGGTTTATGAGGCGGTATGAGAAAGTCTGGATCGGGTTGTTTTTGTTTTTGCTTGCGGGCGGGGTTCCGCCTGAAAGTGAAGCTGGGTCACGGGTTCAGATCGTCGGTTCCACCACGGTTTTACCGATTGCTTCACGTTCGGCGCAAAAGTTTATGGAGTCCTCCGGGACTCGCATTCTGGTCAACGCCGGAGGTTCGGGTGTGGGCATTCATTCTGTAGCCCAGGGTCGTGCGGATATTGGCATGGCTTCGCGCGAGATTTCCCCGGACGAGAAGAAGCGATTTGAAAAATCCAATCTAAAAATTCATCCGGTGGGGCTCGATGCTGTGGCTTGCGTGGTCTCCGCCGAAATTTACCAGGCCGGGGTCCGGCATTTAACGCCTAACCAGATCGCCGGGATTTATATGGGAAAAATCCGCAACTGGAAAGAGGTGGGTGGGCCGGATAAGCAGATTGTTGTCATCGATAAAGAACGGCATCGCGGCACCCGGCATGTGTTCATGCAATATATTTTTGGCAATGCATTGCAGAGAACACCGGGCACGCTTCTGGTGACCGGATCGAATAATGAAGAGCAGGCCAAGATTGCTCAAAGTGACTCTGCCATTGGCATGTTGTCTTTTTCCTGGATCAATAAAGATGTGAAAGCGGTGTCTCTTCGGGATGGGGGGAAAGATTTTTTGCCGACTTTGGAAACGGTCAGGCAGGGAAACTATCCCATCATTCGGGAATTGAATTTTATAACGGCGGGAGAACCGACAGGGAAGGTCAAAGCTTTCATCGACTTTGTGACTGGGCCACAAGGCCAGAAAATCGTCGCAGAGAGTGGTTATATACCCACTGGAAATGTTCAGCCATGAAGGTTTTTCCTGGAAATAATTTCAGTTTGTCCGGCATCCGTGAACCGTTGGGCTGGGTTTTTGCCGCAATGAATTTTATTTTTCTCGTTTGCGCCATGGGTCTCGGTCTTTTTCTGTTTGTAGAGTCTGTTCCGGTTATGCGTTCGGAAGGGTTTGCCGGGTTCTGGCTGGGAGAGAACTGGTGGGTGGGCGAAGCTTTTGGTGCTTTGCCCATGATTTGCGGTTCCCTGATTGTCACCGGCTTAGCGGTGGTGTTGGTTTTGCCTGTGGCTCTTTCCGGCGCGTTGTTCGTTTCCGAATATCTGACTCCTTCCTTGCGTAGAAGGATGAAAGGGGTCATGGAATTGTTAGCCGGTGTTCCAGGTATTATTTATGGTTTGTTGGGCGTTTCTTTTTTGACCGCAGGGGTCCGGGATGTTTTGAATTTGCTTGATGGCAACACCCTGTTCACTGCGGGCTGTTTGCTGGGAATCATGATTTTGCCGATGGTCCTGACTTTGTCGGAAGATGCCCTGCATTCGGTGCCGGCAGAATTTCGTGAAGTGGCCCAGGGTCTGGGTCTCACTAAACTGCAAACCGCCTGGAGGGTGGTCCTGCCCCAGTCTCTGCCGGGCATTGTGGGGGCAGTCCTGCTGGGAATAGGACGGGCAATGGGAGAAACCATTGCTGTGATGCTGGTTGTCGGCAGTCTTGACAAGGTGCCCGGATTCAATATTTTCGTTGCGGGGCAAACCATCCCCTCCAAACTGGGGCGCGAAGCGGCACAAGCTCTGGGCAGTGGACTGCACTGGAGCGCGTTGATGGGCCTGGGTTTGACTTTGTTTTTAATGGTGGCCGTTTTAACCTTTTCCGGTGGTGTTTTCAGCCGGTGGCGCAGTCGATGAACGCAGTGACAGTAGAGAAAACGGTGCTGGCTATTATTGGGACCATTACTTTTTTAATTGTGGCTCTTTTGGTTTTCATTCTGGGCATCATGTTTGTCAAAGGGTTGCCGGCGTTTCATGCCGGGTTTCTCGTTGAAGAGTCGCGGGATTTTGGCCGCTCGGGGGGCATTTTTTACCAGGCTGTGGGGACGTTGATTTTGATGGCCACAGCGGTTTTATGGAGCTTGCCTGTGGCTCTGGGGTCGGTGTTTTTCCAGACGGAATACCTTTCGCAATCGGGCAAGGCCAAAACTTTTTTGACCCAGCTCACTTATATTCTCAATGCCACGCCGACGATTTTATTTGGTCTGGTGGGTTATCTGTTTTTCGGGGTTTATTTAGGTGTTTCATGGGTAACGGGTTCGTTAATTCTGGCGGTGATGATTCTGCCGACATTGCAGGTGAGTATCCGCGAGGCGGTGGAAGCCTTGCCGGAAAAATACCGTGAGGCGGGGATGGCTCTGGGCCTTTCAAGGCCCTGTCAAATCTTCCGTATCATTCTGCCACAATGTTTTTATGGCATCGTGACGGGTGTTTTGCTGGGGCTGGCCCGGGCCGCGGGAGAAACAGCGGCGATCATGTTTACGGCCACCACCTTTTCCGGCATTCAATTTCCGCAATCGTTTTCTGACCCGGTTCCCACTTTGCAAACCCATATTCTGGTTCTGGCTCAGGAAGCGGCCAATCCGCAATCTATTGCTCAGGCCTGGGGTGCCGGTCTGGTATTGCTGGGCCTGGTGTTCATATTGACATTGACCGCCTGGGCATTCAGAACCCGGGTGGTTATGGAGTCCGAACTATGATTCATTTCGAAAATTTTACCGCCGCTTTTGGTGAAAGAAAGGTTGTTCAGGGTTTGACCTGCACGATACCCAAAAATTCCATCACGGCCCTGATTGGGGCATCGGGTTCCGGGAAAACCACTCTCCTGCGTGTTCTTTGCCGGATGAATGACCGCATTGAAAACTTCCGTGTTGAAGGAAATATTTTTGTCGATGGAGTGGATATTTGTCGGCCCGATACCAATGTCTATGCGTTGCGGAGAAAAGTCGGCATGATTTTTCAAAAGCCCTGTGTCTTTCCAAAAAGCATTTTTGATAATGCTATTTTCGGTGTCCGGGATGTGACCCAGATATCCAAAAAGGATTACCCGGACCTGGCGGAGAAAGTATTGCGAGAAGTGTTTCTTTGGGAAGAAGTCAAAGATCGGCTCGGAGAGAAAGCGACCACGCTTTCTCAAGGGCAACAACAGAGGCTCACTCTGGCTCGTACGCTTGCGGTAGGGCCGGAGCTTTTGCTGATGGATGAACCGACCTCCTCTCTGGACCCCAAATCTACGGAGGCGATTGAAAAACTGGTGCAATCCTTGAAAAACAGCCATACCATCTTATGGGTCACGCATCAGCACGATCAGGCCCAAGCCATTGCGGACCGGGTTCTGGTCCTTGAGAAAGGGCAGGTCCGTCCTTTAAGCCCTCCGCTCCCAGAACAGGTAAAAACAGCCTCCTTCACCCGGATTTTGCAGAACGTGCCGGGATACTCCGAATAAAAACTCCCCCTCTTTCAATCAAGCCCTTTATAATTGAACCATCATTTTTTTTCGATGGGGCGTGGATTGGGTAAAAGAAAAACAAAAAATAGACAGGATAGCTCTAACAATGGAGGGCTTTCCACTTTAGGGGAGAAGCTCAAAACCAGTGACCCCGAGTTGGTGGAACGGTTTGAAGCCATTCAGGCTATCGAGATGACGGTGCCAAGGTTGGTGCAGGTGATCGAAGATCTCTTGCCCTATCCCTGGGAGGACATTGACTTGTTTGAGGAGGCGGTCAAGCTCACGGCCCAGGGATTTTATTGGGAAGCGGTCGGCGTTTGTCATGATGTCTTGCACCTGAACCCCAATGCTTACCCCGTTCATCATCTTCTGGGACATATCTACGGGGCGATGGGAAATACCCGTGAGGAAATTGAGCACTACCGCAAGGCGGCTCGACTCAAACCCAATTATCCGCAAATTTATTTTGACCTGGGTGCGGCCTATTGGGTTTCCGGCAAGGAAAAAAAAGCGCTCGCCGTACTGAAAAAAACCATACCCATGGCAACGGATTTCGCGGTGGCGGATTATTGGCTGACTTTTATCTTTGATCGGCTGGGGAGAAACCGTGACCAATACCGGGTTTCCGAATCTGAAAAGGATGCGGTTGCACCGAATCAGACCTTTGCCCAGATTTGTGGATTTCTCGGTACCGCATTTATGGAGTACGGTTATCACACCTCAGCGCGCCAAGCCTTAAAGAGGTCGGTGCGGGTGTGGCCGGAATTTGCCGAAGGTCATTATCAGCTTGGCACGTTGCACCTTAAAAAACTGCGGAATCCAAAACGGGCCGTAAAATACCTGGAAATGGCGGAGCAACTTTATATCCGCCAGAATGATTTCCCGAGAGCGGCTCTGGCGCATCAGTTATACCGGTCCAAGGATGAGGTGCATGATAAAAACAAGGCCGCTGATGCATGGTTGAAAGAAGGTTTGCGGCTCCAGGGTCTGGGCTGGTATCAGGGAGCGGTGGATGCCTACCGTATGGCCCAGGGTTTTAAACCCGATTTTCTCGATGCATTTTACAATATGGGGGTCGCCTATGGCTGTATGGAAGAAAATGGCATTGATGCTCTGCATAAGGCTGTATGGGTTTTCAAAAAGTCGATAGATATCAGCCCGGAATTTATTCACTCCTATACGGCCCTGGGTGCATCCTATATTAAGCAGGGTGAGTTGGAACTGGCCATGGAGGTGTTAAACCGGGCTGTGCATATCAACCCGCAAGACTCCAATGTTTATTATTACCTGGGTATCGCCTGCCGTATGGATAGGCAAACCCCCCTGGCGGTGGACTATATGAAGCAGGCTGTAGCTCTCAAGCCGGATTCTGTTCAGGTTCAATTTTATTTTGGTTTGTCTCTCATTGATTTGGAATTGTTTGAAGAAGCGGGCACGGCGTTTCGGGAAGTGGTGCGGATAAAACCTGATTTTGCGGATGGACATTTAATGCTGGGAAAATTATATCGCGAAAAATTATCGGACCCGGACAAGTCACTGCCGCATTTAAAGAAGGCTGAAAAACTGTTCATGAAGCTGGAAGATTATCAGCGGGTCGGCCAGATTCGCCAGCTTCTCCTTAGGCGGCCTAAAAAAACCTGACTTGTAAAATTTTCCTATGCCTGAAATTATTTCAAGAGTAAAAATCTATTTTCTTCTGGTGGCAGTGTTGGTTTTTTTATCGCCCCCTGCAAGGGCGCAGGAATCCTCCGATGTCCACCGTATGACGGCGGAAGAGATGGCCCCGCTGGCGCTTAAAGATTCCATGTACTACCATTTCGATGAGTGGTTCGCCCGGTTTGCCGGCGAAATCAACCGCCTGGAATCGGCGGCCCCGTCCCTGGAAAACCGTGTTGAATTGATGAAGTTTCATTTTAATTATGCGGGTTTGCTGGGGGAACTTTGCCATACACTGGCTTTCACCAGCAAGTACATGGATAAAACCATAGCAAAAGATTTTTTGTATCACAGCGAGCGGGTCAAAGATTTAGCCCATGATGTTCTCGACGATGCCGCCATGACGCGCGACCAGGAAGCTCAGGCCAATTTATACTTGGGCGCATCGGAAGGTTATATCGGACTCTTTGAGTATGGGCAGGGCAACCTCCTTACCGCCCTGGTCAACGGCTTTCGGGCCGACACTCATCTTGAAAATGCCTTGGCTTTGAACCCGAAACTTTTCGATGCCTATTTTGGCCTGGGGCTTTATCGTTACGGCAACAGCCGCCTTGGCGGGTTGGGCAACCTGATCATGCAGGGAGGAAAAGACCTTCGGCTCGTGGGCCTGAACCATATTGAGCAGGCCATTTTAAATGGTGCGGCGACCCAGCCGCTGGCACTGAAAACCCTGGCCTGGTTTTATATTTCCGAACAAATCAATCCAGAAAACAAGGAGCTTCCCTCCGAGAGCCCGTTGTCACGCAGGAAGACCCGGCAAAATGCCATCGGTCTGTTGATCGATTTGGAAAACCGTTATTTCAAAAAACCGTTTCCCCATGCCCATTTTCGCGGCAACAAGGAACTGGCTATGATGAAAGCACTCCAGTCTGTGCTCGATAAGGATTATGAAAAGGCCAGCAGGGAGTTTAAAAAAGTGCTCGAAATTTGCGCCCACCTGCAGAACCGGGGATTTCAAATCAATCCGCAACTGGTTCAATCGGTAGAAGCGGGAATTGAATTTTGTGCCCTCATGTCGCTAGCGGCATCTGAGGGCGAAGAAAAACAGTCGGCTTGTAATAAGGTCGATGCGCAGAGGAGTTTTTTAAACGGCGGCGGCTCCATGGTGGAATACGATTCCAAAAAAATTCGTCGCGAACTGCATGCGGTGTTTTCCGAGGCTTTAGAACAAATGGCGGAAAAATTGCATTGCTAGGTTCTTGTGCTGTTAGCCCCATTGAAGTGCACCCGCATGCAAACACGGTCTCATGCGGTATACAGCTTTTTTTGGGCTCAACTCCTCCGCCCGACACCTGCAATTAAAGTCTTCGCCCGGATGACCACCTGGCGGTGGATTTTCCCAGCTAAAAACGGCACCTTCCCTCATCCTGTGAGACATCCGCGTTTTCGAATCACCTCTTGTTCGCCAGATATACTGCAATATCTTGCCATCACCATCCGCATAACCCGGCTTGTCAGATATTCTGATATCGCCAATTTTATAATTTTCATACCTCCGCATGGCCAGAAGAACCGACATGAGTTGATCATCGTTTAACTTGACCATAGAAGTTTTTCCTTTGATTCCAGTTTCTTTGACCACATGAGCTATATATTTTTCTGGGCTATTGCCGTCTTTTTTAGGAGCATATTTAGCTATGGCTTCGGCCAAAGTAAGTTTTTTATACGTTTTTGTTTTTAATAATTTTATTTGAGCATCTATACCTGTCTGGACATCGGGAAAAATGGCAAAATTATTAGCCTCACCTATGGCCCCTGCTTTATATGAGAATTTAGTTGGTCTAAGGTTTCCAGGGTTATTATTCCGCCAAGCTGGATGGCCTCCAGTTCTCACCTCAAGTGAATCGTCATCGAACAGGTAAATCGTAAGATAGGGTTGACCGGCTGCATATGTAGGCTTTGCCATCTTCATTTCCTCAATTTATGGGTGCCAGATTATTTCTATAATGTGGGAGAGCAAATTCTCCCCTTACATATGCAGACCCGCACAAGGTGTTTTTTCGGTAAGCCGCTATTAACAAAAAATTTACGGCTAAAAAAAAGTAAGTACTTGGAGCGTTTACTGGGGAAGGTCAGGGGAAGGGGTAAACAGGGGGAAATATGAAGTTTTTTTGATGATCCCGTTGGATTTTTAAATGCTTGTGTTGCTTTAGCTTTGTCGTATACCTATTTCATTCGAAACGGAT
This sequence comes from uncultured Nitrospina sp., assembly GCA_964510355.1. GTDB lineage: Bacteria > Nitrospinota > Nitrospinia > Nitrospinales > VA-1 > LS-NOB. The sequence goes on from CAZEBI010000017.1 coordinate 19,713, forward strand.
GATTCAGTTCTACCATTCCTCTGGGCCTATTGGAATTCCCATGCTTCTGTCGGGGCTGATCAGCTTGGTCCACCATCTTCTTCCCGCTGATTTGTAATATTTCCCATCATCGTCTAGCCACCCTCCCTCTAAAGGAGTCGTAGAACTGATTATTTTTACTCCATTACTATCAACTATTAAATATCCTGTGACATCATCGTTTAAAGCTTTCTCAATCAGGAGAAGCCCCATTTTTTCCGGGAAAATTCTCCAATCATCTTTTTTTAAGGTTTTAACAATGTATTTTTTAATGTCTGATGATAAAGGTTCCCTGACCACTTGCAATGTATTTCCGTGAGTGATGTAACGGTCGTTTTTCCCATCAATATCTACGGCATGAATCGCATCAGAAACGGCATAGGCCGGAGTAACAAAATAAATCGTTTGGCTGTCGGGAGAAAAAGTTTTACCCTGAAAAGAATAAATCACTTTTTCGATATCTTTGTCCTCTGGTCGAGGCACCAGAAGCATTCGTTCAGACTTGCTTTCAAGATCTATGATCCATAGTTGATAGCTGGAGCATGCCCACACAACTTCCCGCTCACATTCCTTGACTTTGCCTTCTATTTCCCGGTTAAAGGCAATCCATCTGCCATCTGGGGACTGAACCGGATCGCTATCCTTTCCGGTGTTTGTCAACTGAGTTACTTTGCCGTCAGCAGCGAGAAAAATATTTCCTCCCTCACCGTAAACAGCAGGTTCAATCGTTTCTGCATACGAATCTGGAAAAACCATAAGTAGATATGCCAGAAAAACGCACGCAATTCTTAATCCATTCTGCATGAAAAACTCCGAATAAAATGATCCTGTCTAAAAACATTTAAGAAAAAAACTCGCACACCTCTTTATAATATAGAAGAAAAGTAAAGGTATCAATCGCCATTCGGTCGTCATGAGTTTTGGAGGATTCCCCTGTAAGGGATTGCCGGATGAACCGACCAAGTAGCATGAAACCGGTTCTTCATTCAATATATGGGCTGATGGTTCTCATCGCGCTTTGCGGTTTTGATACTTCCCGGCACAGTATTCCTGTTGCTGATATTTATGATGGGGGGCCGGGTAAAGACGGCATCCCTGCCATTCTTAAACCCAAATTTATATCGGCTGAGCAAGCCACGTTTTTAAAAAATCATGACCGTGTTTTAGGGTTTGTTTATCAGGGGCAAGTGCGAGCGTATCCCATTAAAATTCTCAACTGGCATGAAATCGTCAATGATCGTATTGGCGGGGCATCCATCGTTGTGACCTATTGCCCTCTTTGTGGCACAGGCATGGTTTTTGATGCTGAGGTGAATGAACGAAAACTCACTTTTGGAGTTTCCGGTCTGCTCTACCAAAGCGATATGTTGCTCTACGATCATCAAACCGAAAGCCTCTGGTCGCAAATCAAATCGGAGGCGGTGACGGGCAGTCTGACTGGCACTCGTCTAAAACTACTCGCTTCCACACATACAAACTGGGAAAGCTGGAAAGCCAGGCATCCGAAAACCCGTGTCCTGTCCGATGACACGGGCTACCGGAGAAATTATGACCGGGACCCCTACCAGGGTTACGAAACCAGCATCAGGCTGATGTTTGATGTGAAAAGCACAAACAGGAAGTACCACCCCAAAGAAAAGGTGATTGGCCTGGAACTGGGAAAAGTTTTTAAAGCCTATCCTTTTTCCGAGTTGGATAAAGTAGAATCTCCTGTAAAGGATGTTCTGGGCAAAACAGTTGTCCGTATTTTTTATGACCGCAAAACCAGGACGGCGGTCATCCTGGATGAAAACGACCGACCGCTACCGTCTGTCACAGGGTTCTGGTTTGCCTGGTATGCATTTCACCCTGAAACCCGGGTTTTCTCTGCGGAGCAAAAAAAATAATGAAAAAAATCATTCTTTTATCTGTCATCGTGATTGGTGTGGTCCTGTTTTTTGTTTTTGATCTGGGGCGCTATCTGACTTTAGACGGGATCAAAACCAATATCGAAGGGTTGCAGGAGTTTTACCGCGATAATACGTTGAAGATGATTTTGGGGTTTATCGGTGTCTATATTCTGGTTGTTGCGTTGTCATTGCCGGGAGCGACTTTGTTGACTTTGACAGGAGGGGCCATCTTTGGCTCGGTACAAGGAACCCTGGTGGTCAATGTGGGTGCCACGGTCGGGGCGACCTGCGCGTTTCTTGTGGCCCGTTATCTGCTCCGCGACTGGGTGCAGAACAAGTTTGGCGAAAAGTTAAAACCTTTCAATGACGGGTTTTCAAACAATGCCATCAACTACATTCTTTTCCTGCGCTTGGTCCCGGTTTTTCCGTTTTTTCTGGTCAACCTGATGTCGGGGCTGACCCAGGTTCGTATGCCGATTTATTTTTTTGGCACCATGTTCGGCATTCTTCCCGGTTCATTTGTGTATGCCAATGCCGGAAGCAATCTTGCCCAAATCCAGTCGCTTTCTGATATCGCTGAACCCCAGGTTCTGGGAGCCTTCGCTCTTTTAGGGTTGTTCGCACTGATTCCCGCCCTGTATCAGAAATACAAAACAAGCGCGACCCCGGTTAAATAAATTTTTGGGATTTTAGAGTTTTGTTGTCTTATGCATGACTAGCGAGGTGGAGTTGATGCAGTAGCGAAGCCCGGTAGGTTTTGGTCCGTCTTCAAAGACATGGCCCAAATGGCAATCGCATTTACTACACAATACTTCCGTTCTGCGCATGAAGAAAAGGGTGTCTTGTTCGGTGGCGATATTCTCGGGAGCGATGGGCTGATAAAAACTCGGCCAACCGGTGCCGGAATCAAATTTAGTGATGGAGGAAAATAGCGGTGTATCGCAACATACGCAGTGGTAGATTCCCCGGTCATGGCAATCCCAGAGTTTGCCGCTGAAGGCGGGTTCCGTGCCTTTTTTTCGGCAGATTTTAAACTGTTCTTCCGTCAGGCTTTCTTGCCACTCGCTTTCGGTTTTTGTGATTTTTCCCGACAAATCAGTTTTCTCCTCAGTCAAAAGGTTCCGGTTAAGGGTGTCCGCTATTATAGTCCATTTTTTCTTTGATCCATTTCTGGATTTTTTCTTTTACCTGCGGATTCATATCGGTTTGTGCCAGTGCTTTGGATTCATCGCTCCCCAATGCCTTGGCTGTCTTGCAGATGATTTCCAGCTGTTTCTGGTAGATTTCGCAAAGTCCACAGATGGAAAGATGCATTTTCAGTCGCAACTGGCTGCATAAAGGCAGAGCATGGTCCCGGCTCTCTGAAATCAGCGGAGAGACATCCTCGCAGGACATCTTCAATATCTTCATCATCCCTTTAAACATAAAAATCCGTTATTTAGTGTTGAGCCAGTTTGTTTCCAGACACAGCTTAAGCTGATTTCTGGCCCGATGTAAGATGACCCATAAATTGGTCGGTTTGATATCGAATTCGTTACAGATTTCTTCGGAACTCATGCCCTCTATTTCCTTTAAGACAAATAGCCGGCGAAATTTTTCCGGTAATTTGTTTATACATTGTGTCAGAGCTTGAGCGAGTTCGCTGTTTTCCGTCGCTTTTTCAGGGTCGACGTTCCAGTTTCCCGGTCGGGCAACCATATGCCCGGAGGCATCAAAATGCATCGGGTTGGACTCCTCGTCCAGAGTCGGGTCGATGGAAATATTTTTTTTGGAATTTCTAAAATAATCCATCGTTTTATGTTTCAAAATTCCGAACAGCCAGGTTTTTTCCGATGACTTACCGGCAAAGGAGTTCTGTGATTTTAGCGCGGCAAAAAATGTCGACTGCACCAGTTCTTCCGCCGCATCGGGGTCTTTAACCCGGACAAGGGTGTAGCGGTACATCATATCCGCATAGCGCTCCACCCATTTTTCGGGTTCCAGTGTTTCTTTGCTCATAATTCTCCAGCAGTAGGAACGGGTTTAGGCTTGAACGCGATACAAGGAGACCCTATACTTGATTTTATGGCAGAGCACACTACAGACTCCGGGGAATGCGCCAAAATCCTGAAAGCACTGGGGGATGAAACCCGGTTGAAAATCGTCCAGCTGTTGCTCAAGGGAGAAAAGAGCGTTTCTGAAATTGTACAGTCTTTAAGCATGGGGCAACCTCAAGCTTCTCACCATCTTTCCATATTAAGAGCCTCCGGTCTGGTTGGAACCCGGAGGGAAGGCAACAAGGTTATCAACTTTATCCATCCCGGCAAATATTTTTTAAACAAAAAAGAGACCGGCCTCGACCTGGGCTGTTGCTCCGTCAACTTCGACCACCGCTAGGCGCGGGGCCAGTGTGCCGCCGCTTTATTTGGCTGGCAAAGAGTTGTCTCGGCGTAATCAAATGCTTGCCCAGTTGCTTAACCTCCCTAGCCTCCCTTGTCAGGGGGGAATTGTGCCTCCCCCTGATAAGGGGGATTGAGGGGGTTGCTCTTTTCCTCAAGGCGTAGCCTTGCGGCTTGCCGGTTCTTTGATTCCCAGTTCATAAAACTGTTTGAAAAATGATTTGAGCAGGTGAACGGGGTTGAAAGAAATATCTATTGGATAAGCCTGTTTGAAATCTTCCACGGCAAGTGACCTGTAATCCGGCACTCCTGAAATTTTTATATCTTCCAAATGAAACCGGCCGAACTGTTTGAGCTTTGCCGCCTGCAGAGCATAAACTTTGTCGAGAGGTATATTCAGCAGGTCGGCAAAAATCCGGTCGAGAGCGGTCATGTCCGTTGCCGCACCCAGCACTCCAAGAGGGTAGGGGGTGCCGTTTATCGGGCCTTGACCTTGCATGGCCTCAATACCATCTGCGATAGTCAGGCAAGGCTTGACATGGCGGGCGATGTCTATCAGCATTTTGCCAAACTTGATTTTGTCGTTTTTAACCAGGCAATGCAGGACTGGTTTGCGCTTGCCGATAATCAGTCCGAAAAGATTTTTGATGCCCAGGGTCATCGTCATCTGGCAATGGGACTTGACCTTCGGCAGATTAATGATCCGGTCGTATTGTTCCAGACATCCGGCTATTTTCAGATGCGGAACCTGTTCTTCATTCTCGAAGGGGATGGGGTCGGTCAGGGGCAGAATTTTGACACCATATTTTTTTTCCAGCAAGCCATATCCGGCTTTGTCCGCCACAGCGGATAAACTGCCAAGAGCCGGGCTGTCGCTGATAACGATTTGGCGGACTGACAGGTCTTTTAGAACCCGGCACACAGCCTCCACCACTGTGGGATGGGTGGTGACACAGCGTTCGGGTTTAAAACCTTTTAGAAGGTTAGGTTTCAAAAGAACCCTGTGGCCGGGGCCAAACAGGGATGCCTCCGGGTCCAGAACTTCCAGCGAACTCCGCACAAATTGCTCTATCTTATCGAGCGAATAATCTTCCAGTTTTTGTAAGTGGATTTTTGATTGCATGAAAACGGTTTAAAAAGTTTTCAGCATTATAACGTCTTTGTAGTTGGGTTTATATGTCAATACGAGGAAAACTTTCAGGAGGGGGGGTAGAGCGCCTTGTAGATGCCCAGGTTGCGCAGAACATGTTTGACATAACGGCGGGTTTCCGGGTAGGGGATGGATTCTATGAATACGTCCTGATCGTCCAAATGCCCGAACCGTTTCAACCATTTTTTTAAGACATGCGGGCCGGCGTTGTATGAGATCAGGATATGCATGCCGTTTTTGCCGAACCGCTTATTCAATTGGCTGACGTATTTTACCCCAAGCCGGATATTCAGATCCGGGTCAAAGAGGGCATCGGTTTCAAAAGGTTTTTTTAGTTTGGTTTTTGGGTAAAGTTTTTTTCCGGTGGCCGGCATGATTTGCATGAGGCCGCGAGCCCCGGCAGGGGAAAGCGCCTGACTGTCAAAAAGACTTTCCTGGCGGATGATTCCGTTGACAAAAAATGGGTCCACCTTGCGGTATTTTGCCTGCACAAAAATCGCTTCTTTGTAAGCGAGAGGAAAAAAATGCTTCCAGAATTCTGGTGATAGATTTTTTTCCCTGGGTTTGGTGGTGAAATCTTTATATAAATGCAAAAGCCGGAGCGATTGGGCATAGCCCCGAGCCCGATGATAAAGATGAGAAAGCCATAAAACCCCAGTCAGGTTTTTCCTTATTGTTTTCTGCAATTCGCCGATTTCGTTGCGTGCCTGTTGCATCAACCCCAGCTGGGCCAGTTCGTTGGCGCGCATATAGTGAAATTTTTCTCGGGTGTTGAGAGGTCGGTTGAGTTGCAGGGTTTTGTTTTCTTCAGGCGGGTTTTGCTTTTGCATGAGTGGGTTGACACCCAGGGTGCGGAGCCTATCTTGCGCACGAATACCGTGGAATGTGTAGGGATAAAACTTGGCAACTTTGCTGTACAAATCGCGCGCCACATCTTTTTTGTTCAGTTTTTCTGCGGACTTGGCGCTCCAGTACAGGTTGTATTCGATAAAATCCCCATCGGGAGCGCGATGCGCCGCCTCCTGAAACCTGTTGAATGCTTTTTCGAATTTTCCATCGATATAATGAATCCAACCCAGCCGCCAGCCGGCCCAATGTGCATAATATTCC
>CAZEBI010000018.1:0-25765 GCA_964510355.1 uncultured Nitrospina sp.
CGCAAATATTGCTTTATATTGACGAAGGGATTAAGCGTCGACAAACTCCCCCGAAGTAATACCCCCCCCAACATTCCCGTTCAATTGCCCAGTAGGGTTACTGTTAGAGTTCATTCCGCCTACAGGCCCCACTGATTTAGTGGTAACGGTTAGAGATTTGAAACATGGGGTTGGGGGGAGGGGCAGGACAATGGGGCGTATTGAGCCGAGAAGAGCGGTTGCCTGCCAGAGAGATTTATTGCACGCTGGCCCCACGCCCAGTGGACCATTTGACGACACCTTCCCAGATGTAACCGGTGCGGTTTTTGTGTTTGACGACGAGCCAGTTTCTGTTGTTGAACATGATGTTGGTTCTTCTTACGAAACTCACCTCTTCGCCCCTGTGTAGCTTGGTGATGTCAGGAAAAACCGTTCCGGGTCCTTTTTTCAGGGCCACACCTTCGGTCATGATCGTCAAAGGTTTTCCCGGAGGTGCTTGTACCATGAGCAGTTTTTCTGGTGCAGCTTTTTGCGTGGGCATTTCGACTGTGGGGGGCGCGGTCATGTCGGGTTGTGGAACGGGCTTCGGTGTCGGGATCTCTTGCGGTTGCGAGGGTGCGGGTACTGAGAAAGCCGGTGGTGCGGGAGAGAGCGCTCCTGAAAGCGATGCGACCCGGGGTGCTTTGGGTTGAGAGATTGGAGAAGCTGTTGGCATGACCGGTTTTTTTATGAAATTAGGTTTTGCCGCAAGCTTGGGTTTGGGGGCTGGAGCTGACGCGACATCCACTCCGGCGTTGTCCGTAAACTTTACAAAAATAGGATTAGAAACCAAATGGTCCTGGGGAGAGACCATGGCTTTGATGCGATAATAAACGGGGCCTTTTCTGTCTATCGTGACATCCCGCCAGGTCAATTCATAAGGCAGGGAAACGGTTTCTTCTTTTACCAGGGCCCCGTTGCGGATGATCTGAATCTGCGCGGTTTTGCCCCCTCCCTGCACAGAACGAAGTTTTAGTTTGATAGCGGGAAAGTCTGTCGCAACCAGCTCCTGCCCCATTGTGGCCTGATTGCCGGCTTTTTGGTCTTCGACGACAAACTCATCGAGCGAGAGTCGGTTTGCATCGGCTTGACGAACGGCGTACATTCTTCCATTTTTCATGGCATCGAGTACGGTGTCATTGTTCTTTTCGCGCACGAGAAAAATGGTGCGAACAGAGCCCAGCCGATCTTTGTCTTCGCAAAGATAATCATTACCGCCAAAACCCCAAACCGGGTGTTCGCGTTCGCCATTCTGGTATTGCATGAGCACCTGGTCCCACTGTTGGCCCGGATCGGTTTGACGGATTGGTTTGTCGCCCACGGCCTGGAACCCGGTATAGTTGCGCGTTTTTAACAGATCATCGGGGTAAGGCAGAGTTTCCAGGGCGGTGGTGTCTTTTTGGCGAAGGCCGGAATCGATTTCCATATGATTCCAAAAAACCAACGCGCCTTTGGAGGTGGCGAAATCTATCAGATTTTGATAAGGCTCCATGCCCCGATCCCCGTGATAAGGGTCGAATGGAGAACTTTGAAAGGGATGGTTGTTCACGGTGAGCAAAGCAAAAAACAACATGAGGGGCACGGTGATTTTTCGGTAATAACCTTTGTAGACGGCCCCGACCGCCATCATGAAAATAAAACCAATGATTATGAAATTGTTGAGAAGTTCATGGGTGTATTTTTTTGAGAAGTTGCTGTTAGGCAGGGGCAACTGCTCAAGATTCTGCGCAGACTCCATGCCGAAAACCAGTAAATGTTTGTCCCAATTGTGGGCCATGAGGTTTTTCTCATAGTTGCTCCCAGTCCAAAAATAAAAAGGAATGGTTTCTACACCGGGAATCAACAAGGTGTGTTCAAACTGGCGATCGTTTTCTTTGATTTCGGATAAATATCCTAGCGCTCCCCGGTCGAGCACCGAAGGCCCGGAAATGATGTTTTTGAAAATTCTTTCAAAAGGTTTGACCCCGAACTCCATGGAGTTTCGGGCAGAGTCTGCAAACAAGATGACATCTATTTTCTGGCGTTCTGCCTGGTTGGCAATATCCTTGATGGATGAACACCCTTCGCTGAAATTTGATTTGATATCAGCGACCCCGTCAATTTGAATATAAAGGGCCCATGTGCTGGCAGGAGAAATGGCCCCCAAGGCGCATAGTAAAACCATCCAGCCTGCACACCTGCACGCAAGTTTTTTTATGGAATGGAAAACCCACTGCGAACGAATCAAAATCCGGGAACCTCCAACTATCTGATACTTAAAATGTTACCACCCATATTAAAGCATAGAGTGGGGGCACACTCTATCTAAAACTTATCGATAATTTCAGAGTTTAGCTGCGGTTTTGCGGCAAAATTTTTTTTGACCGGATATTTTATGTTATACTTAACTGGTTGAGATTGAATGGTTTCCCGCTCGGAGTGGGGCCAGCGTTTTGTTTGGCGAGCAACGGAGTTCTTCCGGCTTAACGAGTCATTGTTATCTGCCGCTCACCGGTACTCAGCATGATGCCGTAGATCTTGCTGGCTGGCTGGAAAGAGTTCTCAACGCAACCAAGCTCTTGCCCGGTTGCCTCCCAATGGGCTAATACAGTGAGCCTATCGTTTTTTTTCGAAATCCCAAAAGGTTGAGCTGCATGACATTTAGACTTCTGGTTGCTGACGATAGCCCCACCATCCAAAAAATTGTGACCATGGCCTTTGAAGTTGAGGATATGGTGGTTGAAGGCATTGGCAACGGTCAGCAGGCTTTGGAGCGAATTCCTGAATTCAAGCCCGATCTTGTTTTGGCGGATGTGGGTATGCCGGGCCTGGATGGTTTTGAGTTGAGCGCAAAAATCAAAGAGTCCCCGGAAACGAGTGCGATCAAGGTTCTGCTTTTGTCCAGCGACTTTGAGGACTTTGATGAACAGCGCTACCAAAATTGTGGTGCGGACGATCATATCTCGAAACCGTTTAAGTCGGATGATATTGTTGCCATGGTCAAAAGCCTGCTGGTGGCAGGAGGTCCATCTGGCGATAAAGACCCCATTGAAGAAACTATCGAGCCCGAGTCGAACGAGGAACCCAGCCTGGAAGAGTTATTGGAGTCGGTCGAAAAACTTTCAACCGAAGGGGGAGCATTTTCCAGTTCGGACGATGAGGTGTTGGAAGAACCGACGGAACTCCCGCTTGCAGTGGAAGATGAAACACCCGAATTGACGGCAGAGTTGCCGGGTGAGGTTTCCGAGTCTCCCGAGTTGATGGTTGATCCCGTGGAGTTGCCGGGTGAGGTTTCCGAGTCTCCCGAGTCTCTGGAGGATTTTGCGGAGACGGAATTGGTCGGTACCGATGATGATATTATGGATCAAATGATCCTCGGTGTGGAACAGCTCAGGGAGTCTGTGCAACCGCCACCCATTCCCCTTGAAAATGAGGATGCGGAGGTTGTTCCTGAATTTTCTGGGGAGCCGGAAATTTTTGCCGAGATTCGTCCACATAAAATGGACGATGATTTGGATTCCGTATTCAAAGAGATCGTAATGGGGGGCAGGAAAGATCCTGCTCATCCCGAGAAGAGAGATGCCGAGTTATCCTCGTTAGGCGGCATCGTTCCAGAACCGGAAGACCTTTTGGAGCATATCGCGCCGGGTGCGCTTTCCGAGGTGGGCAGACGCCCTGCAACGCCAGAGGATATAAAAGAGAACCTGGATTATATTTCCGGCTTTGCCGATCAGGACCGGGTTCGGGACGTGGCTCCCTTGCACCACAATTTGCGCTCTGAGAGTTGGGATTATGAATCCGGGGATGATCGGTTTTCTCAAGTGGTTGCCGAAGAGGTCAGGCAGTTACTGCAAAGGTCGTTAGGTTCTTCCCTGGAAAAAGAGGTTTCCGGATTGTCTGAGGCGATTTTAAGAACCGTCCGTGAAGTGGTGAGAGAGATCACCCCGGAAATTGCTCGCAGGGTGATTCGCGAAGAGATAGAAAAAATCAAAAAGCAGGACATGTATTAAGCAGGCCCCGCTGACGATTCCCTACAGGTTGCAGCTGTTAGACTGTCGCCTGTCGAAGAGGAGCAGCCCCCGCAATTCCCCTTATCAGGGGGAGCTTTGCATAAGCCGATAAAACAAACATGAACTCTCTTCCCCCTCCCTTCATAGGGGCTCAAGCCCGATGAGTTGAGGGGTTGAGCAGGGAGGGTTGGATTATGAATTGCATAAAAAATCCACACCCCTCCAAGCCTCCCCTCATGAGAGGGGAGGATCAATATCAGGTTCCCCTCTGACAAGGGGGGCTAGGGGGGTTAAACAATTGGGCAAAACCCGGTTGAGGGCTCATAGCCAAAAGTAATTTTTAAAGATATCCCCTAAAAACTTTTCTTGCGTGTTTTGGGCAACGTGGGCAAGAAGAGTATTTTTTTTATGTTTGCCTGTAAGGAAATTTTGTCACCGAATGATTCAATTGGATAAACATTACGAACCGGAAGAAGTTGAAAAACGCTGGGGAAAATTCTGGCAGGAAAAAAATTATTTTCACGCCGATGAAACGCTCGACAAGCCTACTTTTTCCATGGTCATACCGCCTCCCAATATTACCGGACGGCTGCATATCGGGCATGCCTTCAACAATACCCTGCAGGATATCCTGGCGCGTTGGAAACGTATGCAGGGGTTCAACACCTTATGGCAACCGGGCACAGACCATGCCGGAATTGCCACCCAGAATGTGGTCGAGCGTCAATTGCAGGCGGAAGGAACCGACCGGAAGGCTCTGGGGCGGGATGCGTTTGTGGAGCGGGTGTGGAAGTGGCGTGAGGAATCCGGTGGAACCATTGCGGAACAATTGAAAAAACTGGGCAGTTCGCTGGACTGGCAACGGGATCGTTTCACCATGGACGAAGGGTTGTCCAAGGCGGTTCGTGAGGTGTTTGTCACGCTCTATGAAGACGGGCTGATTTACAAAGGCGACTACATCATCAATTGGTGTCCGCGTTGCCAAACGGCGCTTTCTGACCTGGAGGTGGAACACCAGGATGCGCAGGGCCATCTGTATCATTTGAAATATGCTTTTAAAGAGGGCGAAGGTTTTCTCACTATCGCCACCACGCGACCGGAAACCATGCTGGGGGATACGGCGGTGGCGGTCAACCCGAAGGATGAGCGTTATACGCAGTTCAAGGGCAAGACGTTGATCCTGCCCCTGATAAACAGGGAAATTCCACTCATTGAGGACGGATATGTCGATGTTTCTTTCGGCACCGGGGCTTTGAAGGTAACTCCTGCGCATGACCCCAACGATTTTGAAATCGGACGGCGGCACAATCTTCCTTCGATCAATGTGATGGCCCCCGATGGCACCATGAATGCCGAGGCCGGTCCGGCTTATGAAGGGCTGGACCGTTTTGAATGCCGAAAGAAAGTGGTGCAGGATTTAAAAGACGCAGGTGTTCTGCTGAAAATAGAAGACCTCAATCATTCGGTCGGTCATTGTTATCGCTGTAGAACGGTGGTGGAGCCTTATTTGTCCAAGCAGTGGTTTGTCAGAGCCAAGCCCCTGGCGGAACCGGCGATGGAAGCGGTGAGAAACGGTTCTATAAAGATTGTTCCTAAATTCTGGGAAAACACCTATTTTGAATGGATGGAAAATATTCGAGACTGGTGTATTTCCCGGCAAATCTGGTGGGGGCACCAGATTCCCGCCTGGACTTGCAAAGCCTGCGACGAAGTTATGGTTGCGCGAGAAGCTCCCGAAAAATGTGTCGCCTGTTCTTCGACGGATTTGGAACAGGAGACCGATGTGCTCGACACCTGGTTCAGTTCTGCGCTCTGGCCGTTTTCTACATTAGGCTGGCCGGAAAAAACGGAGACCTTGAAAAAGTTTTACCCGACCTCGGTTCTTTGTACCGGTTTTGATATTTTATTTTTCTGGGTGGCGCGCATGATCATGATGGGGATCAAATTCATGGACGATGTGCCTTTTAAACATGTTTATATCCATGCCCTGATTCGTGACGCAGAAGGCCAGAAGATGAGTAAGACCAAGGGCAACGTGATCGACCCGCTGGAAGTCATGGAGCAATATGGCACCGATGCGTTGCGGTTCACACTGGCGGCGTTTGCCGCTCAAGGCCGGGATATCAAACTCGATGAAGACCGTATTGATGGCTACCGGAATTTTTGCAACAAACTCTGGAACGCATCCCGGTTTGTGTTCATGAACCTGGAAGGTTATGAAGGCACCTGTCAACTGGATGAACAACAGGCCCTCTCTATCGCTGACCAGTGGATATTGAGCCGACTCAACAACACAACGCGAGAAGTCAATCAGGCCTTAGAAGAGTTCAAGTTCAACGATGCCGCCTTGACGGTTTACAAGTTCATCTGGAATGAATACTGCGATTGGTATATCGAGCTTTCCAAGTCCCGTTTAACGGTTGATGGCCCTGAAAAAAAAGCCGCGCAGAATGTTCTTTTGCATGTGTTGGAGGCGGCCCTGAAACTTTTGCATCCGTTTATGCCGTTTATTACCGAAGAAATTTGGCAGAAATTGCCGAAGCAGGGAGACAGTATCATGGTCAGCGCGTTTCCCGAATTCAGGGTTGACCGAAGCAATGCTAAAGTAGAAGAGGCCATGAAAAAGGTGATGGAAGTCATCACCGGTGTGCGCAACATCCGTGGCGAGATGAATCTGAATCCGGGCTTGAAATTAAACGTGTTAGTTAAAACCAGTTGTGCCGATTTGGAAGCTACGCTGAAAAAACACGCTGGTTTTATCCGTGAATTAGCCCGAGTGGATCAAATAACCATAGGCTCCGATATCGTAAAACCCGAGGTCTCTGCATCTTCGGTATTGGGAGAAATGGACCTGATTATCCCTCTTGAGGGCATGATGGATTTTGCGGAAGAGAGGAACCGCGTCGAAAAAGAGTTGAAAAAAATTGCAAAAGACCTCATATTTTTAGATAAGAAACTCTCCAACCCGAATTTTGTGAAGAAGGCGCCTGCCGAAGTCATCGAAAAAGACGAGAAAAGGAAAACCGCCCTTTCTGAAAAACAGGCTAAACTTGAAACTCATTTGCAAACAATAGAACCCCGGTAGAGAATGATAACCCCCTTTTGGGAACTTATGTTTCCCACCCTATCCTGAATTATGGATGCCAAAATAGGAACTCCGGCACGAGATGAAGTTTCGGTAGAATCCCAATGGGATTTGACAGGGCTGTATTCATCTGTTGATGACTGGAACAGTGACCTGGCTGAGCTGGAAGCGGATATTAAAGGTTTCGCTTTTTTTGTCGGCACCCTGGGAGAGTCTGCGCTTAAACTCAAGGCTTGCCTGGAGTTTGATATGAACTTTTCCCGCAAGCTCGAAAAGCTTTATACGTTTGCACATCTCAAAAATGATGAGGATAAAACCAACAGCCTTCATCAGGGAAACTATGAGAAGGGCATGCGGTTGGTTAACGAAGCGAGCAAGGCTTCCAGTTTTATCCGGTCAGAAATCATGTCGATCCCTGAGGACAGGATGCAGACATTTTTGGCCGACAAGGATCTGGAATTTTATCGGTTCCACCTCGAGCAGGTTTTGCGTTACAGAGAGCACACCCTCTCTGAAAAGGAGGAGGCACTTTTAGCCGCTTCCGGGGAGATGAGCCGGGTCACGCAGGATGCGTTCGATATGCTCGATAACGTCGACCTGCAACTGGGGACGATTGAGGATGAAAAGGGTGAAACGATATCCCTCACTCACGCAAACTTCCAGAGCCTTTTGCAAAATTATGACCGCCGGATCAGGCAGGATGCTTTTCATACTTACTACAAGGCGTATGAATCGCATCAATATACCTATTCCAGTTTACTTGCCGGCAGTATTAAAAAGGATCTGTTTTATTCGCGAGCCAAAAACTTTCCCAGCTACCGGGGCAAGGCGTTGTTTGCGGAAAAAATTCCCGTACAGGTTTATGACAACCTGCTCGAATCGGTGCATGAGAATATGGCGCCGCTTTATAAATATTTCGATTTGAGAAAACGTCTGTTAAAACTGGACGAACTGCATATGTATGATTGCGGTGTTCCGCTGGTAGCGGATATGAAATGGCATATGCCTTTCGAGCAAGCGGTAGAAGAGATCCGCTTAGCACTAGCCCCTTTGGGTGAAGAGTATGTCGAAGAAATGACACGCGGGCTGTCGAGTGATCGCTGGACCGACCGATATGAAAACAAGGGCAAGCGGAGCGGGGCGTATTCATCCGGGTGTTACGATTCGAATCCGTTCATTCTCATGAATTACCGGGAAGACAATATCAACAGTGTGTACACGCTGGCCCATGAAGCAGGGCATTCGATGCACTCGTTGTATTCCAGGAAAAACCAGCCGTACCTGTATTCCGACTATACGATCTTTGTGGCTGAGGTGGCTTCCACCTTTAACGAAGCTCTTTTGACCCGGCATTTCCTGAGTCAGGATATTGCACCGGATATGCGAATTTATCTTATTTGCCGGGAGATTGATAATTTTCGTGGCACCTTATACCGGCAGACAATGTTTGCAGAATTTGAGCATCAGGTGTATAAGGCGGCTGAAAGTAACGAGCCTTTACTGCTTGAATTCTTCAAGAAGATTTACCGAGATCTTCTGGAATGTTATTTCGGGCCGGGGGTGGTTCTGGATGATTGCCTGTCCCTGGAATGTTTCCGCATCCCACATTTTTATTTCAGTTTTTATGTTTATAAATATGCCACAGGCATTTGTGCCGCCTACGCTCTGGCAGACCGGGTTTGTTCCGGGGGAAAAGCCGAGTTGAACGCCTACCTGGGTTTTTTGCAGGCCGGCGGATCAAAATATCCGATAGACCTTTTGCAATCGGCAGGGGTGGATATGCTGTCACCTGAACCGGTTCGGACCGCATTGGCAAAATTTTCCACGCTAGTGGATGAACTCGAACATTTAACCCAATAAGAAATTAATCCAAAATTAAAGAGGATGATCATGATACTCCACCCTATTTTTAAAGGAATACCGTCTTGAAAAGAACAGGCTCATTCCGAAAAAGCGGGAGCACCCCGCGGAAACCCCAGAACCGTCAGGGGAGTTCTTCTGGAAGAAAACAAAACCCAAATGCCGGGGCTAGAAAAGGGGGAATCCATCCCTGGGTTTCCTCCAGTGCTTCGGCTTCCCAGGCTTTGACCTCTCACCTTACAGCGGTCAGCAAGAACAAGTCAGGCGGCGGAACGAATAACCGCAATTCTCAAAACTCCAAGAATCCTTACCGGAAAAAACGCAACCCCGGCAGTAACGCGAATGATCAGGCCAGGGGAAATTCTCCACACCGGGAAAGAGAGGGGAACGCAAGAAATGTTTCCTCGTCACGGCAAGCAGTCAATACCGGCGAGTCATCGACGACACAAAAAACTTTGACCGGGAACCTGGACCCTTTCAACCTGTTCTGCGCTTACCATTTGGGCATCGGTCCTAACAAGGAATACAAACCTGCCAACCTCAATGAGGTGGCACGCCGTTTTGCTCAAGACCCTGCGACCGTTCGCCAGGCACTCAAAGAGTGTGGTATGGATTCGGCTTCCCTGCTGGATCGGGATTTTGATATGGCTCTGGCACAATTGGATATTCAAGTGGCGCCGGAGGGCATTGACCGCATAGAACTGGCGAAATCCATTTATGAGGATTTTCAGGCTTCCCCCCACGTGAAAAGGGACTGGAGTAAAATCCTGGAAAATGACCGCAAAGAAAACCGTAAGGTTTTTGGCTGATAATCAGAGGAGGGTTCCTCTGTCAGTGGGGAAGGATACTGCCTGTAGGAATGCGCTGAAAGTGTAATCCTTCCTTGATGATCTGGTCTTGCAGTTTTTTGATCCTGCCGTTGGAGCATTTCAGGGCATTC
This sequence comes from uncultured Nitrospina sp., assembly GCA_964510355.1. GTDB lineage: Bacteria > Nitrospinota > Nitrospinia > Nitrospinales > VA-1 > LS-NOB. The sequence continues at coordinate 9,893 of CAZEBI010000018.1, forward strand.
ATCAAAATTGAGAAAGCGAAAGTTTCCCCGTCCCGGGACTGAAAATAACCGGAAAGTGCGCTGACAAAATTGAGGGTTCCGGTTTTGACTCGGGCACGGCTCGAACTTTTCACGCCGCGCATCCTGTTTTTTACATTCCCATCCACACCCATCACTCCAAGCGCAGAGACAAATTCCGGATACACTCCGAGATCGTTTTTGACGTAGCGAAGGATATCAACGATCATTTGTGGAGACAACCGGTTCTGCCGGGATAAGCCGGAACCATCCAGAACTTTATATTGATCGGGGCGGTACCCCAGTTCCATCAGGTAGTCTTCAAAGGTTTTAAGGCCTTTCAAGGTTGTGCCGGGGGGGCCATACTTTTTGGCGCCGATGGTTTTTAAAATCTGTTCCGCTACAAAATTATTGCTGAACTTGTTGAGACCCTGGAGCGCCAGCGTAAGAGGCTCTGACTCGTGAGTTAATAATTCCAGCGCAGTTTCAGGAACCTCCCCTTTTTCAATTTTGCCGTGAAACTGGATGCCCACATGGCCCAGATATTTCTTCAGCGTGCTCAGAGTGTATTGGGTGGGGTCGGTAATATTCAAGAAGTACCGGGCGCGGGCCTGGTCGAGCCGGATTCCTCCTGAGACTGTGATCTCGTTAAATCCATTCCGGTCCAGCCGGTTGACGATCAGCCGATTTCGTGTTCCGGGCTTGAGGGTTCTGGCCTGATTGTCGAGTGTGATGTATTCGACATCGGGCTCGATAATGATTTTTGGTCGGCTTCCTGCGCTCGGGCCGGGGCTCACATCGGCCTGAACGGTGTTGAAGTTGAAAGACAGAGCCCCAAGTGGAGCCTCATAGGCTTGCGCACCGGGGTTCTTGATCCAGGTTTTTATCCTTTTCTGGTTATCAAAAAAAGAATCGTCGCCGATAATATTTCCGGTTATTTTTTTCACCGGAAGATTTTTCAACTCGTTGACCAGGAGCCACATTTGTTCGGTGACAAATTTCGGGTCGCCATAACCCTTGATATAAAGGTTGCCGTCCAACACGTTGCCTTTCAATATGCCATCTGTATAAAGCCGTGTGGGGAAACGGTAATTCGGGCCGAGGGTTTCGAGAGCGACTGCGGTAGTGAGAATTTTCAAGTTTGACGCGGGAACAAATAATTTTTTCGCACGCAATTCAAAAAGGGGTTCACCTCGATCCAGAGAATAAATTTTAATTCCAAAATTGTTTTTTCTCAGGCAGGAACTCGAAAGGATTTTGCTGATTTTTTTTTGGAACAGCAGGGTGCCCGAAGTTTCGGCGCTGGCAGGAAGGGGAACCGTTGCAAGCAAACAGAACAGATGCAGGGCAATGATTGTTATGATTTTAGGGTTGGCACATTTCATCAAGAGAAATTTTACTCTGTTAAAAATAAATTTACAATTGACAAATCCCGAAACATTGGCGACTCTGACCCAGGCGGACAAAGTTAACCTAAATCTCAGGTGAGACGATGATTGAATTTTCGCATATCAAGTATGGAGTTTTAGTCGCTATGATGGCTATCCTCTTTGGCGGGTCGATGGGGTTGTCGTTCGGTTGTTGCGAAGACGATATAAAGGGTATGTTAAAGGGCAATGCCAAAGAGGCGTTATCTGGAGTTTACGCCGGCGACCAGGCCAAGGCCGACAAGGTGATAAAAAAATCCTGGGTTTATATGAAACGGGCCCACCTGCATTCGCAGACCATGGGAGTTATCAGCATTGCATTTTCACTGCTGGCGGCGGGCTTGAGTTTTCCTGCTCGCGCACAAATGGGAATTTCTCTGCTCAGCGGACTGGGCAGTCTGGGTTACGGTGTCTTCTGGATGTTGTCCGGGTACCTGGCTCCGGGGCTGGGGTCAACAGGCGCGGCGAAAGAATCCATTGCCCTGATCGCCCAGGCATCGGGGGGAGCTTTTTTTGTAGCCGGGATATCGCTTTTTGGCTTCCTGGCTTATAGAATGTTTGTCAAACCTGAAACGGCATAATTTTTATATGAATTACGATTTGGTAGGAATAGGCAACGCGCTGGTTGATATTGAAGTGCTGGTGGATGACGCTTTTATAAAGGAGCTGTCGGTGACCAAGGGTGGCATGACGCTCACCTCTGTGCTTGAGCAGGAGAAAATTTTAAAAACCCTGCAGGCAAAGTCGCAGAAACTTTCATCCGGGGGTTCTGCCGCCAATACGATTCATGGTGCCAGTGTTCTGGGGGCGAAGTCCTATTATCTGGGCCGTGTGGCAAACGATGATAACGGCAAACATTATACCGAAGACATGCAGTCCTGCCAGGTCGGGTTCTGCGGGCCCGGTTCTGATGTTGGCGGCACGGGCACTTGCGTGATCCTCATCACTCCGGATGCCGAACGCACGATGCTGACGAATCTGGGTGTCTCTTCATCGCTTCACCCTGACAATGTAGATGAAACCATCGTCCAAAATGCCAAAGTGGTTTATGTGGAGGGCTATTTGTGGACGGGGGATGAAACCCGCGAGGCCGGGCTCCATCTGGCTCGGGTCGCCAAAAAACAGGGCATTCTGGTCGCATTCACTTTGAGTGATGCGTTTGTAGTCAATTCCTTTAAAGACAGCTTGATGGACTTTATCCAGTGGCATGTTGATATTCTTTTTTGCAATGAGGTGGAAGCCCAGGCCATGACCGGCGAAACCGATTCGCACAAGGCGTTTGATAAACTTCTGGCATTGGTGGATACCGTGTTTCTGACTCTGGGCGGCAAGGGGTCGCTGGCAGGGAAAAGCGGCCATGACCCGGTGCAGGTCGGAACCATTCCGGTCAAGGCGGTGGATACCACCGGAGCCGGAGACCTGTATGCGGCGGGAGCCCTTTATGGTTTGATCAGTGACCGCTCATTGAAAGACTCCGCTATCATCGGCTCCTATTGCGCGGCGCAGGTGGTTTCTCATATCGGGGGACGACTGCCGACCCATTCCCTCACGCGGATTGAAAGTATTCTCACCGAATACCGCCAGCATCATCCGCAATAGTTTCTTTTTCCCAGAGACATTTAGGCCTTTCTAAAAATTGCTTTTGGATGAAGATTTGTTACACTCACCTGCATCCAGGATTATCTAAACGAAGGAGGAGCCCATGAAATTCGCCCGCATTTTCGCCCTTTGCCTGCTTCCACTTATGGTCGGTTGTGGTACGGTCGGGAAAAATTTTGACAGTTCCAAAGTCAAAAACATTCAAAATAATGTCACGACACAGCTTGATATCCTGAACTGGTTTGGGGTGCCCTATAAAGAAGGGACAGAAAACAAACACACCATGTGGACTTATCAACTCGATACCTGGCAAGCGATCGGCGAGGGGGAATCAAAAGGGCTGGTCATCCTGTTCGACGATAAAAATATCGTCAAAGCCTATCGCTACGAATCCAGCTACTAGCTCCTCGGCGGAGGGCCGACTGGCAATAGCTTTTTACTGCTAGCAACGATACTCTCGGCTTGAGAAGTGCTTGCTATTTGCCCCCGGCGGCTTCGCCGACTAGGCGTGGGGCCAGTATTGCATAACCCGTCATCGCGAGCCGCAAAGCGGCGTGGCGATCCAGAGTTTCGCTGGATTGCTTCACTTCGTTCGCAATGACGATTATATTTTCCCTCGCGGGGGTGGATGGTCTGTCGGTCGGGATGAATCAGCGAAAAATATCTCTCATTATCTACGATTTTGACGGCACTCTGGTCGATACCCTTTTCGATATTGCCGATGCGGTCAACCTTTCCTTGAATGACCTGGGGTTAAAAAGCCTGAGTCGTGCAACGATCCGCAAGTATGTCGGCAAAGGGGTTGAGCGCTTGATGGACCAATCTATAAACGGGGAGGCCGATCTTCCTCGCGCTGTAGAATTGTTCCGCAAACATTACGCGCAAAATCTGATCAACCATAGCCGGTTTTATCCTTTTGCTCAGGAAATCCTCGAGCATTTTCGTGAAAAAAAACAGGCGATCTGTTCCAACAAACCGGAGGATTTTGTGCGCCGCATTCTGTTGTCGCTGGAAAGTCTTGACCCCTTTGATGCGATTCTTGGCGGCGACAGCTTGAAATCGAGAAAACCCGACCCGGAAGGCTTGCTCTATTTGCTGGAACGCTTTCAATGTTCCCCGGAGCAGGCGGTGTTGGTTGGCGACAGCCAGGTGGATATTGAGACGGGCAAACGCGCCGGAGTTTATACCTGTGCGGTCAGCTATGGGTTTGGCGACTCAGAAGAGATTGCCGCCGCAGGCCCCGATTGTTTAATTGACCACCTCGCAGAACTCAAGAATTTGTTCTATTAAGGGCACCTCTATTTATTCGATTATTTACCTCGGGCAACTCGCAGGCCCTTATTCCATAAGGGCCACTCATGGCCAAAAGCAATTTTTAGAGGCACCCTTAATGGTCTGCACTCTTGCCAGTTGCCATCCGGTTGACTTTGCCGGGGGTTGTTTCTACAATGCCTGTTTTCTATGAAAGACATTAAAAACATTTATCTTATAGCAATCTGCGGCACCGGCATGGCATCCCTCGCCGGGTTGTTGAAAGGGGCGGGTTATAAGGTGTCGGGGTCCGATGCCCATATCTATCCACCCATGAGCGTGTTGCTGGAAAACGCGGGAATTTCTGTTCTGCCCGGTTACCATAAGGAAAATATCACGGCAGATATTGACCTGGTCATTGTCGGCAACGCGGTATCCAAAACCAACGAAGAAGTGCAGGCCATGTTGGCCGCCGGATTGGACTATATGTCTTTTCCGCAAGCGCTAGCGAGTTTTTTTCTGGAAGGCCGAAAATCTTTGGTCGTGACCGGGACGCATGGCAAAACCACTACGGCATCTCTTCTGAGCTGGGTGCTGCAGGCATCCGGGAAAAAACCCGGTTTCATGGTCGGCGGCTGGTTGAAAAATTTCGACAACAACCATCAGGTGCCTGGGGGCGATTATTTTGTGACGGAAGGCGATGAGTATGACAGCGCTTTCTTCGATAAAGGGCCTAAATTCCTGCATTATCGTCCTGACGCTTCGATTCTGACCAGCATTGAGTTTGACCACGCTGATATTTTTGATGATCTCGAGCAGATTAAAGACGCTTTTCGTAAGTATGTAGGGTTGATCCGTCCCGAAGGCGTTATACTGGTTAAACACGCGGACACGAATATTCAGGACGTATTGGCCCAAGCCGTTTGCCGGGTTGAGACTTATGGTTATCTTGATGGGGCGGATTGGCAAATTAGCGATTACCGGTTTGAGGGCGGGTACGGTTATTTTTCTCTTTCCTATCACGGTGAAAAAAAAGCGGATTTTCAGCTGGCCATGATAGGGCGGCATAATGTGGAAAATGCGGCGGCGGTGGCGGCTCTTTGTATAGGATTGGGCCTGACAGTCGATGAAATAAACACGGCTTTTAAAACTTTTCGCGGTATCAAAAGACGGCAAGAGGTGGTCGGGGTTAAAAGCGGTGTCACGGTGCTGGATGATTTTGCCCATCACCCGACTGCGATTCGGTTGACTTTAGAGGCGGTGAAAGAGGCTTATCCCGGGCAAAAAGTATGGGCCGTGTTTGAACCCCGGTCTGCTACATCCAAACGCAAGGTATTTGAACAGGATTTTCCTGACAGTTTTCTTGCCGCAGACCAGGTTGTTCTTGCCGGTTTGTTTGCGCCTGAAAAAATAAAAGAAGAGGACAGGCTGGACCCTGAACAGGTGGTGAGCCTCATCCGGCAAAAGGGCGGTCACGCCAACTATATTGCGCAAGTGGATGACATTGTCGCCTTTATCGCTGAAAATGTTGAAAAGGGCGATGTTGTGCTGGTCATGTCATGTGGCGGGTTCGGCGGAATTCACCAGAAGATTCTGGATCGATGATGGTTATGGATAAAATTTACCACGGACAAATAAAACTGGGGTTGATCCAAAGGGGGCTTACGGTTCCGGATTTACTGCAGGGGCTTACAGAGGTCGCGGGGGGGCTGTGTTCCGGCGAGCCGGGTGAAGAGATCACTCTTGCTCTGGCGGAAGACTTTATCGTCAAGGTAAACCTGAACCCCTCTGGGCAGGACGGACCAAAACTGGTTTGCCGTGAAGACCGGTTGTGGCTCCATATGAAGGAAGGCGAGATGGAAGTAGGTGTCATTGCGGTGCCGGAATTTCTCAAACGGCAGTTGAAACAACGCACGCCGGTTTCTGAAAATATCTGCCTCGATGGTTATTGCCTGAATATTTTTCTCCGTGCTATGGGCCGGGGTAAAAAACTGAGTATGCCGATCGAAGCTATTCTTGCTGTCATCCAGTCGGCTTTCGAAGAAAGTTCTGCGGATCTGGTGCAACTGAATATGGATTTTAGCGAGGAGGCGGATCGAGGGTTCTCTCGGCTGGTGCCTTTGGTGCAGGCGATCAAAAAACGGTTCAGCACCTTTGTTGCACTCAAAGGGTTTCCCCCTGTGAACTCCGGCACCATTGATCTCATGTACGCATCTGGATTTGATATCATCAATTTCCCGTTGGGTGGTTTTTCTGGAACGGTCAAGTCGAAAAAAATAATGACCGCAAAACAGGTTCATTCTGCTTTGGAATATGCGGCGGGGGTTTTTCCGCCCGGTACGGTTTGGACCGATCTGGTTCTGGGGCCGGAAGCTCATCCGCACAGTAAGGAAGGCATTGATCGGTTGACGGACTCAGGAATCATTCCTTTGATTTCCCTGCAACGTGACAGTACTGAAAACCCGGATGGGTACCGTGGACTGGTGGAATTGGCAGAGCACCTGGATCAGGCCGTTCAACGCAACCGCCTGCCGTTAAAATGGTTGTATCCGACATGCCGTTTTTTGAGTCCGCTCGATACCCGGTTCTTCACGCAGGACCCGCTCCTGGCCCGGCTTGCAGTAACCCCGGTGTACCGCTCGGGTTTTGGGAAAAAAGCTTCAGCAGGTTTCGCGGCACTCCGACGCAAACTGCGTATCCGAAATGTCAGCGACTCCTTCGAATCCGCAGGGCTCTGACCACTAGGCGCCAGCGTGACGCTGGACCCTAGTAAACAATAATTTTTACTGCTAGCAACGCCAGCGCAATGCTTTGATAACTTCTCCGATAAAAAGGGAAGCTTTCAATAATCTTCCCCCTGACAAGGGGGTTGAGGGGGGTTGCCTCTTTAAGGTGGTTAGGCTATATGGACACTCAAATAAAAAATTTAAATAACAAAACTATCCCTGAAGTGCCTTTGAAAAATCTGGAGACGCTGTGGATGCAAGTCGGGGGCACGCTGTGCAACCTGGAGTGCACGCATTGTTTTATCAGTTGTGGTCCCAAGAATGACACCATTGCCATGATGAGCCTTGCCCAGGTCGAGGAAAGGTTGCTGGAGTCTGAAATTCTGAAAGTGAAAGACTATTATATCACCGGGGGTGAAGTGTTTATCAACCCGGAGATTTTTGAAATTCTGACCGCGATCCTGCGTTACGGGCCTTTGGATGTACTGACCAATGGCACTCAGATCACCGCTGAAAAAGCCCGGCGGTTGCGGGCGATTCAGGACTCCGCTGAGCATCCCTTAAAGTTCAGGGTGAGCATGGAAAGTTTTGACGAAGCGGAGAACGATGCCATACGCGGAAAAAATGCACATAGGAAAGCTGTGGCCGGCATCGGGTGTCTCGCTCAGGCGGGGTTTTCGCCGATACTCACCATCACGCGTACCTGGGCAGAGGAACAAGACGCAGAAATGGAATTAAAGTTTATTGAACTTCTCCATGCCACCGGGGTTTTGCAACCGCAAATCAAGATACTTCCCGGTTTTCTGCTGGGAAAACTGGCTGAAAACGGGCGGCACTACAATGACACGGAATATGTGACGAAAGAATGTTTTGAAAATTATGATATCACTCAACTCCAGTGCGCAACTTCGCGTATGGCGACAGGTGAGGGTGTTTATGTCTGTCCGATTCTTGTTGATAACCCGAAAGCCCGCATGGGAAATACTATCCAGGAAACCTTGCGTCCTTTTCCATTGTCCCACCCGGCCTGTTATACCTGTCGCGTTACGGGAATGACCTGCAAATCATCGTCTTAAAAAACCGGGGCTTTTGTGTTGAGCCGCTTTTAAAATACTGCTAGCATGAGCGAGTCAATCTTCAATTCTCAATCCTCTTTATAAATTTGCAATGGCTTTAATGCATTCCACTATGGTTCCACTGGGAACCCCCGCGGCGGATTTTGAGCTTCCCGGAGTAGATGGGAAGACTTATTGCCTGGAGAGTTTTTCTGAGAAAAAGGTATTGGTGGTCATTTTTATGTGCAACCATTGTCCGTATGTCAAGGCAGTGCTTCAGCGCTTGATCGATTTACAGAAAGAGCGGGGTGCCGTTCAGTTGTTGGGCATCAATTCCAACGATGCAGAACGCTACCCGGATGATTCTTTTGAAAATATGCAGAAGATCACCGAAGAAAAGGGGATCAACTTCCCCTATTTATTCGATGCTTCTCAGGAGACGGCCAGAGCCTACTTAGCCGTGTGTACCCCTGATATTTATGTTTATGGGCCGGAACGAAAACTTTTGTATCGTGGCAGGATTGATGATAACTGGGAGAATGAAGAAAAAGTGACTCGGAGGGACTTGCAAGACGCTCTCGATTGTATTGTCGCAGGCAAAGAAGTGTCAGATGAACAAATCCCTGCTATGGGTTGTTCCATAAAATGGCAGGAAACTTGAGGTAGGACGATGGAGAAGCTGAAAAAAGGGTTGTTTATTTTAGCGGCAGTGGTTTTTGTCGGTTCGATTTTTGCCGACAAGATAATTGCTTTTTATATTGACTGGTTGTGGTTTGAAAGCCATGGTTTCTCCTCTGTCTTGTGGACGATGCTGGTGTCGCAAGTTGGCTTTGGTTTGCTGACGGGTGTTTTATTTTTCCTGCTGACATTTGGTTTTTTAAACAGGGTGCTCAAGAAGACCTCTCACCTTCCCATTCTCTTGTCGGACCAGGTTCGGCGGGAGGTGCCTTTGCTGAATTTTATGGCCAGCAATTTAAAACTGCTCATTCGGGGCGGGCCTTTGGTTCTGGCTGTCATGACCGGGCTGGTGATGGCTCAACAATGGGAAGTTATTCTGCAATATTTGAATGCTTCTCCATATGGTCAGGTTGACCCCATTTTTGGCAAAGACATCTCGTTTTATTTTTTCACCATGCCCTTATGGTTATTGGTGAAGTCTTTGTTGTGGGAAACGATGATCGTGATTTCTCTGGGTGTGGGGCTGGTTTATTTTTTCAAGCGTTTTATTTATATCGGGCCGACAGGGGTGGTCATCCTTCCTGATGCACGCCGGACTTTTTCGGGGCTTGCGGGTTTGTTCTTTCTCCTGTTTGCCAGTGAATTCTATCTTCAGCGTTATGAATTGTTGACGGCGGGAGGCAGTCTGGTTTCCGGTATCGGGTTTTCCGACTACAATGGAAAACTCCCGGTGCTTTATTCTTCAGTCGTCGTTGCTCTCATCGCCGCAGGGGTTTCTTTTTTCGGGCTGGTCCGGCCTGGTATGAAAAAGATCGTGGTTTCGGCTGTGGGCCTGGCAATAGTGTTTTTTGTCGGTAATTTTTACCCGAAGATATTGCAGAAATTTGTAGTGGACCCCAACGAGTTGGTCAAGGAAACTCCTTATATGGAGCATGCCATTGCCGGTGCTTTGACGGCATATGGGCTCAGTGATACCAACAGACATGAACTTTCCGGTTCTGCATCTTTGACTGCTGAAAGCATTCGGCGAAATGCGACGACGATTGAAAATGTCCGGCTCTGGGATGAAGAACCGCTTCTTGACACCCTGGGGCAGATTCAAGAGATCAGAACCTATTACCAGTTCCAGTCTGTGGACAATGATCGCTACCACTTCAATGGGGATTATCGCCAGACCTTGTTGTCACCGCGGGAACTGCTGTCGAGCAACCTGCCCAACCGCACCTGGATCAACGAGCACCTGACTTTCACCCATGGTTACGGGGTTTCGTTGAGTCCGGTAAACAAGGTCACCCCGGAAGGGTTGCCGGTGTTGCTCATCAAAGATATTCCGCCGCAGTCCAGTGTGGATCTGACGGTGGATCGTCCCGAAATTTATTTTGGTGAACTGGCTAACGATCACGTTTTTGTCAACACGGGAACCCAAGAATTTGATTACCCGAAAGGGGAAGAAAACGTATACAAAAATTATGAAGGGCAGGGCGGTTTTGAAGTCGGGTCTTTTTTCCACAAGCTTGTTCTGGCGGCCCGGTTCAAAACGCTTAAAATTATTTTTTCCCAGGACATCAACAGCGACAGCCGGGTTCTGATGTATCGCAATATCACGGACCGGGTACAAAAAATAGCCCCGTTTCTCAGGCTCGACAACGACCCCTATCTGGTGATTTCTGAGGGCCGCCTGATTTGGCTTTATGACGCGTATACGGTGAGTGACCGGTTTCCTTATTCCCCGGAAATTCCCCGGTTCGGCAATTATGTGCGCAACTCTGTCAAAATTTCTATCGATGCCTATGACGGTTCGATGAATTTTTATATTGCCGATGCAAAAGATCCGATCATCCAGACCTACCGCAATATTTTTCCCGAGCTTTTTAAAAACCTGAGCCAGATGCCGGAGGATTTGCGCAGTCACATTCGTTATCCCACCGACTTGTTTTCGATTCAGACATTTATTTATGCCACCTATCATATGAAACGGCCGCAGGTTTTTTATAACAAGGAAGACCAGTGGGAGATTCCAGAAATTGACGGGCGCATTATGAAACCGTATTACACGATCATGAAACTGCCGGGGCAGGATCGTGAGGAATACATTCTCATGCTTCCCTTCACGCCCCGAGGCAAGAGCAATCTTTCTGCCTGGATGGTGGCGCGCAGCGATGGCGAACAGTATGGCAAGCTGGATGTCTACACGTTTCCCAAGCAGAAGCTGATTTTTGGACCCAACCAGATTGTGGCCCGGATCAATCAGGATGCTGAGGTTTCCCGACAGATTTCGTTATGGGATCAGCGCGGGTCGAGTGTTATTCAGGGGACACTTTTGGTTATCCCCATCGAAGAGTCTCTGATTTATGTGCGGCCTTTATACCTGAAAGCCGATGCCGGAAAAATCCCCGAACTCAAACGTGTCATTGTCGGTTATGAAGGTCAGATTGCCATGGAGCGGACTCTGGACGAAGCACTGGCAAAAATATTCACCGGTTTATCCGATGAATCGGTGTTGTTGCCTGCGATGGCCGAGTCACAGGATTTGTCGGAATCTGCAAAGGGGCAGAAACTGCTTTTGAGCAAGACGGCTTATGACAAGATTCGCAGCACTTATCGCAGGGTTTTGGAATCGCAGAAAAAACTGGATCAATCGATGGCGTTTTACCGCAAAGAACTCAAAGGTCTGGGTGAAATTTTAGAAGATACACAAGTGTCGTTACAGGAGGTACCCGCTCCTTAACCCCCCTAGCCCCCCTTGTCAGGGGGGAACTATATAAGCTTCCCCCTGATAAGGGGGATTGAGGGGGTTGCTTTTTGCCTCTCCAATACCGGAAACCCTAGTCCGCAAACAGCCCCAACTGGTTGGTGGCTGATATTTTGTCTGTGACAGGGACAGGATAATCGCCATCGAAACAGGCCGAGCAGAATCTCTTCTTGCCGTTTTCCAATACTTCCAACATTTTTTCCAGACTGAGATAGGCCAGGGAATCGGCTGCCAGATACTGGCGCGTTTCTTCGAGATTGTGGGTGTGAGCGATTAGCTCTTCTTTGTTGGGTGTGTCGATGCCGTAAAAACAGGAATGCAGGATGGGCGGAGCGGCAATGCGCAGATGGACTTCTTTGGCCCCCGCATCCCGGAGCATTTTCACAATCTTGCGGCTGGTCGTGCCGCGGACGATCGAGTCATCAATGATGGCGACGCGTTTGCCGGCGATTATTCTTTTTACCGGATTGAGTTTAAGTTTTACGCCAAAATGCCGGATCTGCGATTGCGGCTCAATGAAGGTCCTGCCGATATAATGGTTGCGGATGAGGCCCATTTCAAAGGGCGTATTGCTCTCTTCTGCGAAACCCATTGCCGACACCACGCCTGAGTCGGGCACGGGAATAACAAGGTCTACATCGGCGGGGCTCTCCTGGGCCATAGCCCGGCCCATAGCCTTGCGTGCCATATAGACATGTTCATCAAACAGAAAGCTGTCTGGACGCGCGAAATAGATAAGCTCAAACACGCAATGTTTGGTGTCGACTTTTTGAAAAGGAAAAAAGGATTGCACCCCTTGATCGTTGATCAGGATCACTTCGCCCGGTTCGATCTCGCGGATGAATTCGGCTTCGATGAGATCCATCACACAGGTTTCCGACGCCACGATATAGGCTCCGTCCAGTTTTCCCAGGCAAAGGGGGCGAAACCCGTGCGGGTCGCGAGCGGCGACCAACTCTGTTTTTGTCATCAGGACCAACGAGTAGGCACCGCTGACTTGGCGCAAGGCTTCGGCGGCCCGGTCCACAAAACTATCGGCTTTCGACTGGGCCATCAAATGCACGATGACCTCGCTGTCGTTGGTGGACTGGAAAATGGCCCCCTTGTCGCCCAACTCCTGGCGAATGGTTTGGGCGTTGACCAGGTTGCCGTTATGAGCCAATGCCAAAGACCCGGCTGAATAATTGATCATGCAGGGTTGGGCGTTGACCAGTTCGCTTTTTCCGGCAGTGGAATAACGGTTGTGACCGATGGCCAAAGGGCCCGGCAGTTTCAGCAGTCGGGTAGGGTCAAAGATGTCGGCGACCAGCCCCATGCCTACCTCCAGGTGCATTTTGGAGTGGGTGCTGGCGACAATGCCTGCACTCTCCTGGCCCCGGTGTTGCAGTGCGTAGAGCCCTAGATAAACCAGATTGGCGGCTTCAGGGTGACCGTATACCCCAACGACCCCGCATTCTTCATGTAGTTTGTCCAGCATAGCTCCCTAGAGAAGTTTTCCAGATCTCTTTTAAAATATTGATGTCCTGTTTAATGACTTCTTTCCCATTGACCGTTACTGTGAAATGCGTCCCGCCTACTTTTCCGAGCAGGCAAAAGTCGACTGGAAATGCCATCGCCAGGTCTTCGATCGCATTGATATGTTCTTCGGAAAAAGAAACGATGATCCGCGATTGGCTTTCCCCGAATAACAGCGTGTCGTTTCTCAGTGTGGATTCCAGTGTGAGCGTGGCTCCCAAAGTTTCACCCCCGTATGAGAAACAAGATTCTGCCACCGCGATAGCCAGCCCTCCTTCAGAGCAATCATGGGCTGAAGCAATGAGGCCCTTTTGGATGAGTTCTGCACAAAAATCCTGCACCTGTTTTTCGTGTTTCCGATCCAGAACGGGGGGTTTTCCCTCACTGCGATCAAACAGGAGTTTCAGGTATTCGCTTGCTCCAAGCTCTTCCATGGTGAAACCGATGAGAGCGATTTGATCGCCGGCTTTTTTAAAGCTTTGGGTCATGATGCGCTCCTGATCTTCGATCAGGCCCACAACCGCGACAGTGGGAGTCGGGTAAATCGCACTCCCTTTTGTTTCATTATAAAGGCTGACGTTACCACTGACCACCGGAATATCAAAAAATCGACAGGCATCGCCCATGCCTTCTACCGCTTGTTGGAATTGCCACATGATTTCGGGTTTTTCCGGATTGCCGAAGTTCAAACAATTGGTCAGGCCGATGGGTTTTGCACCGGAACACACTACATTCCGGCAGGCTTCGGCAACAGCGATCGCCGCGCCCTCATAGGGGTCGAGGTAACAATAACGGCTGTTGCAGTCTACCGAGATAGCCACCGCTTTTTGTGTGTCCTTGATGCGCAGGACGGTCGCGTCTGAACCTGGAGAAACCAGTGTGTTGAGCTGCACCATATGGTCGAATTGTTCAAAGACCCATTCTTTGCTGGCGATATTCGGGCAGGCCAGAAGTTTTTTTAAAGCCGTATTACCCTGGGAAATATCAGGGATTTCTGTCAGATCCAGATGCCCCACTTCATCGAGATATTTTGGGCGTGCGGCATTGCGTTTCAGGTCCAGCGCGCCATCCACAACGGGAGAGGTCGGCAGATTCACCACCTCCTGACCGTTAAACTGGATGCGTACGCAGGGTTCGTCGATCACTTCGCCGATGATTGCCGCGTCCAGCCCCCATTTATCGAGTACGGCAATGGCCTCCTTTTCATGCCCCGGTTCGATCACAAACAGCATGCGCTCTTGCGATTCTGAAAGCAGGATCTCGTAAGGAATCATGCCTTCTTCTCTGAGAGGAACTTTTGACAGGTCCATGAACACCCCGGTTTCGGACCGGTGCGCCATTTCAAACGTAGAGGAGGTGAGCCCTGCGGCACCCATATCCTGCACCCCCACCACCCAGTCGAATTCAAACATTTCCAGACAAGCTTCGATCAATAGTTTTTCGGTGAACGGGTCGCCGACCTGTACGGTAGGCCGTTTGTCTTCGGTGTTTTCATCAAACTCGGACGAAGCTAAAAGGCTGGCACCGTGGATGCCATCGCGCCCGGTTTTGGAGCCGACATAGAGAATCTGGTTGCCCACTCCGCCTGCGCTGGCGAGGAAGATACCGTCTGTTTTGACCAACCCCAGACAAAATGCGTTGACCAGAATATTGCCGTTGTAACAGGAGTCAAAATAGATTTCCCCACCTACGGTGGGAACGCCGGTGCAGTTGCCATAACTGGCGATGCCATCGACCACACCATTGAGCAAAAATCGGGTGCGAGGCTCGCTCAGTTCACCAAAGCGCAATGAATTGAGCAAGGCAATTGGGCGTGCGCCCATTGTGAAGATATCGCGCATGATGCCGCCCACGCCGGTTGCCGCCCCTTGATGCGGTTCGATAAAAGAGGGGTGGTTGTGGCTTTCAATTTTAAATACCACAGCCAGGCCGTCACCAATATCTATGACTCCCGCGTTTTCGCCCGGACCTTGCAGGACTCTTGGGCCTTCGGTGGGCAGTTTTCTCAAATAAGGTTTGGAACTTTTATAACTGCAATGCTCGCTCCACATGACGGAAAAAATACCCAGTTCCGTCATATTCGGGGGGCGTCCTATCAGGTCCATGATACGGCGAAACTCTTCCACGGTTAAACCGTGTTCTCTGACGATTTCAGGTGTGATCTCGGGGCCAGGTCGGATTTTTTTTGGTTTGTCCACAGCGTCAGGATGCAATAAGGGATTGAAAAATGATTTGACCATCTGTTTTCGGCCACAATGGGTCGGCGCAACGTTCCGGGTGCGGCATCATTCCCATCACGTTTTTTTGCTCATTGCTCACCCCGGCGACAGAGCCTACAGAGCCGTTGGGGTTGGATTCTGCGGACACATTTCCGCCGGTGTCGCAATATCGAAAGAGAATCTGACCGTTGTTCTCAAGGAGGTTCAGTGAGTAGGGGTCGATATAATAGCTCCCCTGATGGTGAGCGATGGGAATTTCCAGAACCCGGTTTTCGCCGCAGTGCCGGGTGAAGGCGGTATCGGGGTTATCAATATGGACGAATACATTTTTACAGATAAATTTGCGTGACTGATTCTGGATCAACGCACCTGGAAGCAGGCCGCATTCCAGGAGGATCTGAAACCCGTTGCAGATGCCCAATACCTTACCGCCCCCCTTGGCAAAGCGGATAACAGAATTCATGATCGGAGAAAAACGGGCGATGGCCCCGGCGCGCAGGTAATCCCCATAAGAAAAGCCGCCAGGCAGAACCACGAGGTCGAAGGATTCCAGATCGACTTCTTGTTTATGCCACAACCAGTGGGTTTCCTGATTCAGAATATGTTTCAGGATATGATAGCAATCGTGGTCACAATTGGACCCGGGAAATACAA